>NZ_JALBHA010000159.1:0-11915 GCF_023006445.1 Bradyrhizobium sp. SHOUNA76 | reverse complement strand
GGCTATCGCGGCCGGGCCGGGCTGACGGCGGAGCGGTTCGTGCCCTCGCCGTTCGGTGACGGCGAGCGGCTGTACCGCAGCGGCGACCTGGTGCGCTGGCGCGCTGATGGCGAGCTCGAGTATCTCGGGCGGATCGACCATCAGGTGAAGCTGCGCGGCTACCGGATCGAGCTCGGTGAGATCGAGGCGGCCTTGATGCGGCATGACGGCGTGAAGGACGCCGTCGTGATCGTGCGCGAGGACAGCCCGGGCGACAAGCGGCTGGTGGCCTATGTGATCGGCAGCGATGCAGGGGCGGATGCGCCAACAGACGCTGCGGCATTGCGCAGCCATCTGCAGCAGAGCCTGCCCGACTACATGCTGCCGTCGGCCTTCGTGCGGCTCGATGCGATGCCGCTGGCGCCGAACGGCAAGACCGACCGCAAGGCGCTGCCGGCACCGGAGGGCGACGCCTATGCGCAGCAGACCTATGTGGCGCCGCGCAGCGCGACCGAGGAGGTGCTGGCGCAGATCTGGGGCGAGGTGCTGGGGCTTGAGAGGGTCGGGGCCGAGGACAACTTCTTCGAGCTCGGCGGCCACTCGCTGCTGGCGATGCGGGTGTCGGCGCGGCTGAACGAGGCGTTCGGCGTCGAGCTGCCGCTGCGAACCCTGTTCGAGGCGCCGGTGCTGGCCGACCTCGCCGAACGGATCGATATATTCCAATGGGAGCAGACGAGCCGGCAGAGTCTCAACGATGAGGCCTCGTCTTCCGAGGAAGAATGGGTCCTTTAAACCGGTAATGGAGAGCCACGACTCTGAAGCACATCGTGCCACGGCAGCGAGCGCCCAAGAACCGACCGAATGAAGGTGCCGATCGGTACATCGCGGCAACAACGGACAATGTCAAGCGTCCGGGCTTAACACGCTAGTAGACTCAATCGGGGGGACGAAATGTGCAAACGATCAAAAAGGCACTCTATCGGTCGACGAACGAATTGATGTCGGATCGAGTAACAGAATGGATGGTAGCTTACCAAATCTCGGAGACCTTGAGCTCCATGTCATGAAGATTGTGTGGCTACGCGGGTCAGTTACGGCCGAGCTTGTTCGCGAATTGTTGCCGCGCCGCCTCAAAGGCTCGACCGTGCGAACCGTTTTGTGGAGGCTGGATAGCAAAGGCTACGTACGACATACGATGGAACGTCGAACCTATTTCTATCATTCGGTGGGGACGCGCGGGCAAATAGCAGCCAAGGCAGTTCAAAGGGTTGCCGACCGATTATACAATGGATCGGTTGATCAGATGTTGATCGCCATGATGAAAGCCGGTGTGCTCGACGAGACATGCCTGCGCGTGCTCGCTGACGTAAGCGATAGCCATTACGAGCTGCCCCATGTGAAGGGATGAGATGTAGTAGGTCGGCTGGTGTTGGGAAATGCGGTCGTCGTGACCATTGCGTGGTGTAGCTGGCGGGGGAGACCGCGTTCGCGGGCCACCGGCCGGGCTAAGCCAGCTCGCCGGCGAAGTCGGCAGCACGTCACAACAAACGACGCCCAGGCGGTCCGGGCGAACTTGTTAGCGAGCGCAATCGCCAGCATTGCGGACTCATCAATGCGCCGCTGCCGCGCTCTTTTCCTACTGACGCGCTGTTGAAGCTGCAAGAATAAGGCGGTCCGCAGGCAGCAGGTCGAACCGTGGCTCGATGCCGAGCAGCGGTCCGATACGGGCAATGACATTGCCCGCGGTCGGAACGGCGTTCCAGCCCGACGCGATCTGCCCGTAGGTCTCCTTCAGCGGCTGCGGCTCGTCGAGCATGATCAGGAGCTGGTACTTCGGTTTGTCGGCCGGCAGGATCGCGGTGAACGCAGTCAGCACCTTATTGTTGGCATAACGGCCGTTGACCACCTTTTCCGCGGTGCCGGTCTTGCCGCCGATATAATAGCCCTTCACGTCCGCCCTGCGCGCCGTGCCGATCTCGGCGTTCAACCGCATCAGGAACCGCATCTTGTCCGAGGTCTCCGGCTTGATCACGCGCTTTGCGATCGCCCGCGCTTCCTCTTCGGGACGCTTGAGGAAGGTCGGGGATCAGCAGGCCGCCATTCGCAAGCGCGCTGACGCCCATCACGGCCTGCAACGGCGCGACTGCCATGCCGTGGCCGAACGCGATGGTGATGGTGTTCAGCTCGCTCGGCAGCTCGGTGCGCAGCCGCTCGAACTGCCCCATCTTGCGCAGGAACGCCTTGTGCGCCTCCAGACCCTGCGACAGCGCGATCCGCGCTGCGCCGACGTTGGAGGAGAAGGTGAACACCTCCTTCATGTTCAGGAACCGGCCCTTCGGCTCGTCGTCGTGGATCGCGAACTTGCCGTAGTGCAGCGGCCCGCGCGCGTCCCACAGCGACTTGCCGGTGTCGAGCGCCATCGCGAGCGTGAACGCCTTGAAGGTCGAGCCCATCTCGTAGACGCCGGTGGTCAGGCGGTTGATGCGATCCGGGTCGGGCGCTTCCTTCGGATTGTTCGGATCGAAATCCGGCACCGAGACGATCGTGATGATTTCGCCGGTGTTGACGTTGGTGACAAGCCCGGAGGCCGCCTTGGTGTTGCCTGGGCAAGCGCTTCCAAGGCTTGCTTTTCAGCGGCGACGACATCGACGCAATCAAGTCCCTCGTCGTCGATAGTGATGCCGTCGCCGTGATGAGTATCAAAGAAAAAAATGGGCATGTCGCTCAATTTGGGCCATGCCGAAAGGTTCCCAAACCCACTGTCTTCAAGGGACTACGCGGTTGTCTAGGGTGAGCGCACCGCCGCGGAATTCCTAGTGTCCGTTAAGGGAGTTATCGGACACCAGCGCGGCAGTCCGGGTTCTTCTATCTATCCAAAATCTCTCGCACTCTCAGCGCGAGTTTCGCCTAAGAAATCGGCTTCTCCAGCAGATTGACGCCTTCATCAAGTTTGCCCTGATGGACGACCGCATTGCGTGAATAGCCGGTCATGTACAGGATTTTCAGACCCGGCCGAATTTGATGCGCGCGCCTCCCAAGCTCGCGTCCATTGATTCCTGGCATGACCACGTCGGTTAGGAGTAGGTCCACCTTCGAATCATCCTGCAGGAGAATGGTCAGAGCGGCTTGAGCGCTGCGGGCCGAGAAGACGCGGTAGTTGAGATCGCGCAGGACGTCGGAAATCTAGCCGCGAAGGCCTTCGTCATCCTCGACGACGAGATTGGTCTCGGATGTCTCGCCCTCGGCGAGCTCCTCAGGCGCCACTTCCTCATGTCGGCTGCTCCGGAAAAGCGCGGAAAATACATCTTGATCGTCGTGCCTTGCTCTACCTCGCTGTAGATTTTTGCGTGGCCTCCGGATTGTTTGACGAAGCCATAGACCTGACTCAGGCCAAGGGCGGTGCCGTGGCCCGGCTCCTTCGTCGTAAAGAAGGGCTCAAAGGCGTGATGGAGAACGTCTCGCGACATTCCACCTCCGGTGTCGGTCACGCAAATGGCAACGTACTGACCAGGCACCAATTCAGAGACGGCAGTAATCCTCATCGGCGGCGATGTTGGCAGCCTCGAGAGCCAACTTTCCGCCGTCAGGCATGGCGTCGCGAGCGTTGATCGCCAGGTTGACGATGGCTGACTCCAGATGATTGGCGTCGGCTTCGATTTGCCATAGACCCGCACTTCCGACAGTTTGGACTTCGATGCGCCCCCCGAGCGTGCGCTGGATGAATTCCTGCAGACTGTTGATGTAGTTGTTCACGCTGATCGGCTTGGGATCGAGCGCCTGTCGGCGCGAGAACGCCAGCAAGCGGCTGGTCAACGCCGCGGCTCCAGGGAGAAGAAGTTCGGGCGATGGTCTGAAGACCTCGGACATACTTGAAAGGGCAGCGCGGTCGCGTACGACTTGCGAACTGATCGTGATCGTTACGACAGAACCTCTGGTGAGCCGATCGCGAAAAATCTCTGAGTGCAAGAGCAAAGAACGGAATAGAACCGGCAATGATCATTGCTGAAGATCAAACTGTTCCTCGCGTCGGTGGTGCTCGTAAGCGCGATCCATCATCCTAGATGATGTGTATCAGCAGGCGTTTCGCCGACCGGACATGAGTGAGAAGAAGCCAGATGTTCCTGACCGAGAACGATCTGAATGAATTGGTGGCATGGCGACGCTATCTTCACGCGGGGCCAGAACTGTCGGGCCAAGAGGCAAAAACCGCGCAAGCCGTGCAGGCCCGTCTCCAGGCGGCGGGCGCCGACAGGATCGTTTCGGGCCTTGGTGGTCACGGCGTGCTTGGAATCTATGATGGACCTGAGTCTGGCCCGACAATCATGCTTCGCGCTGAACTGGATGCGCTGCCGATTCAGGAAAAATCAGAGCTCAAGCATCGGTCACTGGTGCCGGGAAAGGCCCACCTCTGCGGTCACGATGGTCATATGGCAATTCTAGCGGCCGTAGCGCAGAGTTTGAGCAGGCAACGTCCACGCCGAGGTCGCGTGGCGCTCCTGTTTCAGCCGGCCGAAGAGGACGGATCTGGTGCCGCCGCCGTTCTAGCTGACGTGAATTTTGAGCAGGTGCAGCCTGACTTTGTCTTCGCGCTGCATAACCTTCCACGGTTGGGTTTGGGACAGGTCTCCCTTGCCGAAGGTTTGGTTAATTGCGCCTCGCAAGGAATGCAGATCAGATTATCGGGACGAACCACGCACGCGTCGAATCCGGAGCTTGGTATCTCCCCGAAAGATGCGCTCGCCAGGCTTCTGCTAGAGATTCCCGCGCTTGGGCGCAGCACAGAACTGAACGGCGACTTCTCGATGCTGACGGTCACGCACGCAAGACTTGGAGAGCCTGCGTTCGGTATCGCGCGGGGCTTTGGCGAGTTGTGGGCGACACTGAGAACATCCACCGACGCGAAGATGGAACAAGTCCGACTGGAGGCAGAAGACTTGGTTCGGCGGGTGACGGCCGACGAGGGACTGAGCACGGAAATCGCCTATCGCGACGTGTTCAATCATTGCACAAATGATGTCGACGCTGTTGCCCATCTTAGAAGCGCACTCGATTTGGAAGGAGTGCGACATTCTGCGCAGGGCCTTCCGCTGCGTGGCTCTGAGGACTTCGGGCGTTTTGGTACGCGATCCAAGGCGGCGATGTTCTTTTTGGGGGCGGGCGAGGAGCATCCCGGCCTGCATGAATCGAATTATGACTTTCCAGATGAGCTGATAGGAATTGGCGCAGGAATATTCATGCGGGCGATACGCAACCTGCTTGGCTAGATCGGAAATTCGGGAAAGAGCTGCAGAGTTTCGCCGACGTGCCGTATGCAGATCAATGATTAGAACGATTAGAAAATAGAAGCATTCAAATCTGGCGACGCAATTGTAGGCGAGATCGATCCTTCCATCGCGACGGTTTGTCGTACAACCTTAGATAATTTCTAGGTCCCAATTCCTTCTCGGAGCCCCCTCGCATGTTAGGAAGCGCGGGGATGTGCTTGCTAGTGGAATTGGGGTGCAGGAATGACGCGTGAACTCTCGGCCAAGAAAATTGTGCGTACGCTATCGCTGGGAGCAGTGAGTTATCTTGCGCTGTCGATGGAATCCTCGGGTGACTTTCAGCATGCGTTTGCGCAATCGAATCTGCCGCCCGTGACCGTCGATGCTCCCAAGCCAAGGGTTCGGCAGCCGATACAGAGATCTCAGTCAACGCGCGCGTCCCGGGGACAAAGATCTGCCGCGACGACGGCTCCCCGCCAGGCCGCGCCCGTTCCCTACGTGGTGCCTTCGACCGGCACGGTCGGCACGGTGCCGCCTGCCTATGCAGGCGGCCAGGTCGCGAGCGGCGGAAGTCTCGGTCTTCTGGGCAACCGCGGCGTGATGAATACGCCGTTCAACCAGACCAGCTATACAGCAGAGCTCATACAGAACCAGCAGGCACGCACGATTCGTGATGTCCTGGCGAATGATCCCTCAGTCCGCGTCGTCCAGGCGGCAGGCGGTGGTGCGGACAGTCTCTTCATCCGCGGTTTCTACTATGACAGCGGCGACTACGGACTGAACGGTCTCTATGGAATCGCACCATATTATTCTTCGGGCGCGAATTTCGTCGAGCGTGTTGAAGTGCTGAAGGGCCCGAGCGCCTTGCTCAATGGGATGACCACGGGTGGTACCGGCGTTGCGAGCGGCGGTGCAGTTGGCGGCAGTATCAATCTCATCACCAAGCATGCTCTCGATGTTGACATTACGCGGATAACGGGAACCTACGTATCCAGATCACAGTTTGGCGCGAACATGGACGTCAGCCGGCGCTACGGCGAGCACAAGGAGTGGGGCGTTCGGGTCAACAGCACCTATTCCAACGGCAGTACCCCGTGGGACCGTCAGACTGACGAGTTCGGTAATGTGGTGGTCGGCCTCGACTACCGAGGTGAGAGGGCACGCGTGGCAGTCGATGTCGGTTATCAAGCCGATAATTTGACTCCTCCGCTACGCTTCTTCGGCATCGGTCCGGGTCTCACCTCCATTCCTTCGCCACCGAAAGCCGGGACGAATTTCCAGGTGCCTTGGGCTTACTACAAACCGAGGGATTTCTTCACGACCGTAAGAGGTGAAGTGGATGTTACCGACTGGATAACTGCGTATGCCGCATTTGGCTATCATGACAGCAAGATCGACTATACCTATCCTTCGCCCAATATTCTCAGCGCCGCCGGCGCTTTGGCGGGGCGTCCGGGCCTTGGGCATGAGACGTTCGAGACCTTTGCAGGAGAAGCGGGCATCCGGGCGGAGGTCGATACCGGCCCGGTCAATCATGCTCTAAACGCGAACTATGCGATCAATGATCGAACCTATGATCAGAGTGTTTTGAGTTCGGCAGGGCTAATTGCCTGGAATCTATACACTCCGCCTACGAATGTCCCTCAACCGAACTTAAATTTTCCGACGCTAAGACTTAATACCAACGTGAACATCGAAAGCGTCGGCGTTTCCGATACTATGTCAATGTTTGACAAGCGCCTTCAGCTAACCGTCGGTGTTCGTCAACAGACCGCTGGGAGCAGGGTGACAAATTTCATCCCGACGCCGGCAAATCCGAGTAGGCCCTATCAAGAGGCGTCTTTGTGGACTCCGGCTTATGCTGTTGTCTTCAAGCCGGTCGAGAATATCTCGCTTTACGCGAACTATATCGAAGGGCTTCAGACGCCGGTGGTCGTTACTGGCCAATTCCAAAACGCTGGCGCCGTGTTTCCACCTAGCAAGACCACCCAGGCTGAAACCGGAGTGAAGATCGATACGGGCCGCCTCACCACGACTCTGAGTCTATTCGAAATCACCCAACCCAGCATCATTACTGTGCCGGGCCTGCCTCTACCTACCCGGCAACTCAACGGCAAGCAGCGCAACCGTGGTGTGGAGATCAATGTGTTCGGCGAGGTCACGCCAGACATCCGCTTGCTCGGCGGCGTTGCGTTGATCGATGGCGTGCAGGAAAAGACCGAGAACGGTACCAACGACGGCAAGAATGCGATCGGAGTTCCCGCGGTCACTGCCAACATCGGAGCCGAGTGGGATACTCCGTTTGTCCAAGGACTGACGTTCACCGGAAGGGTCATCTACACCGCTTCGCAGTACGTCAACGTAACAAACACCCTCACCATACCTGAGTGGACCCGCGTTGATCTCGGCGCCAGGTATACCTTTGCATCGCCATGGAACGGCAAGCCGATCGTAGTCCGCGCGGCCGTCGAGAACGTCGCCAATAAGGCCTACTGGGCCTCGGCCTATAGCGGTGTGATCACGCTGGCCGCTCCTCGGACGTATCTCCTGTCGACGACGTTCAACTTCTGAACACTGCGTCCCCGCGGCGCCTCCGATACGTACCGCCGCGGATCTCGCCCGCGGCGGTTTTTCTTCGGCCTATGGCAGCAACGCTGCACTTGTCTAAGTTGATGACAGTGCGATGAAACACCGCCCGCGACAAAACGCGCGATCATGCCGCATCGGAAAGTTCCTTCCTGCGCAGTTAGAATTGCAGCAATCTTCGACGTGTTCTGAAATCTCGATGTTTTCCCGCGTGTTGGCGCGCGAGCGCGGAGGTTGCATTGTGTGCGTCCGTCGCTAGTTTTGAGGTCTTAAAAAGAGTCGCGTCGATATTGCTTTGACGGTCGTCTGCTTCTGACCTAGTCAAACGTCTCTGCTTTCGCTTTCCGAAAAAGGGGACCGAGCCATGATGGTGTTCGACAGAGACGACGTCACCTTCACCGTCGTCGTCAATCACGAAGAGCAATACTCCATCTGGCCGACGTTCAAGGACATTCCGGGCGGCTGGAAGGCGGTGGGCATGACGGGCAGCAAGAAGGAATGTCTCGACCACATCGAACAGGTGTGGACCGACATGCGCCCGCTCAGCTTGCGCAAATTCATGGACGATGCAGCGTCTTCGCAGTCGGCGTAGTCAGCGGAGTCCGGTCTTCCGATGCGGCTTCTTTGTCTGCCTTATTCCGGCGGCAGCGCCATGTTCTATGCGCGGTGGCGCCGGCTCGTGCCGTCGTGGATCGACGTGCGGCCGGTTGAGTGGCCGGGGCGCGGTGCGCGCATGGACGAGCCGCTGGCGACTGATCCGCGCGTGCTGGCAGCGCAGCTTGCTGGCGAACTGGCCGCACGGCTCGATGGGCCTTACGCATTATTCGGGCACAGCCTTGGCGCGGTGATTGCCTTCGAGCTCGCGCATGGCCTGCTCGATCACGGGGCGCCGGCACCGGCCATTCTCTTCGCTTCAGGTGCGGAAGCACCGGCGGTTCGGGACGGCAGCAGGTGGCGCCAGCCGCTGAGCGACGAGGCGCTGATGCAGGAGCTGCGCAATCTTCAGGGCACGCCTGACGAGGCGCTGTCGAATGCAGAGCTGATGCGATCCGCACTACCCGTGCTCCGTGCCGACTTTCTGATGTGCGGGGCCTATGTCTACCGGCCGCGACGTCCGTTGCCATGCCCCGTGCACGTCTTTGGCGGTGCGGACGACGAGACCGGCCGCGAGGCGCTCGAGGCCTGGCGAAAGGAGACCTCGGCGTCATTCGCGCTCGATATCCTGCCGGGGCATCACTTCTTCATTCACACGCAGCAGGCTGAACTGATCGACCGGATCGGCGTGGCGCTGGCCCGGCAATCGGGGCGATCGATTGGTTTGCATCGGAGCGAGGATCATGAGCGCGTTCTCCGTCCAACCACTCATTGAGGGCAGAACTCTTCCCTTGCTGCTCAAGGCAGAGGCGGCCGGCCAGCCGCTCGGCAAAGCACTTCCTATGCTGCGCGAGACGATCGACCGGCATCTGCCCGATTGTGGTGGCATCGTCTTTCGCGATTTTTCGCTCGACGGTCCCGATGCGTTTCGGGCCTTCGCGGCCGATTTCGGTCATCCGCTGCTCACCTACGAGTTCGGATCGACGCCGCGTTCGCAGGTGACCTCCGGGGTCTACACGTCCACGGAATATCCGCCGCACCAGCATATCCCGCTGCATAACGAGCAGGCCTATACCCGCGATTGGCCGATGAAGATCTGGTTCTATTGCATGCAGCCGGCGCTGGAAGGCGGGGAGACGCCGATCGCCGACAGCCGCGCCATCTATCGCGACATGCCGCCAGCCATTCGCGAGCGATTCGCCGACAAGGGCGTGATGTATGTGCGGAACTACGGCAACGGCCTCGACGTCGACTGGCAGCAGGTGTTCGGCACCGACTCCAGATCGGAGGTGGAGGCTTACTGCGCTCGCCACGACATCGAATGCGAGTGGAAGGAGGATGGCGAGCTCCGCACGCGCCAGGTCTGTCAGGGCGCGGAGCGGCATCCAGTCACGGGTGAGTGGGTCTGGTTCAACCAGGCACACCTGTTCCACGTCTCCAATCTCGAGCCGGAGGTGCGCGAGAGTCTGCTCGACGTGGTCGATGACGAAGCTGATCTGCCACGCAATGTCTTCTACGGCGATGGTTCGACGATCGAGGATGAGACGTTGTCAACGGTCCGGACCGTTCTCGAGAAGCACAAGATCAGCTTTCCCTGGCAGGCCGGCGACGTCGTGATGCTCGACAACATGCTCACCGCGCACGCGCGCGCTCCATTCAAGGGGCCGCGCAAGGTCATTGTCGCAATGGCCGAAGCTCATCGGCAGAGGTGATCGGCAATACTCGTCATTCGGGCGGTGGGGATTTCCGGCTGCGGCCGGACAGGGATTTGAGAACATGGACAGAGCCAACCTGGTCGAACGCTTGCGAGAGCACGCCGCCTTGCGACCGGAGAAGGTGGCATTGCGGTTCCTGGACGGCGACGACGTCGCCGACGAGCTGACGTTTGCCGCGCTCGACGTTCGGATCAGGGCGCTTGCGGCGTGGTTGCAGCAGATGGGCGGTGCTGGCGAGCGGGCGGTGATCCTGCTTCCGAGCGGGATCAATTACGCCGTGGCGTTTTATGCCTGCCTGTATTCTGGGGTAATCGCCGTTCCGGCCTATCCGCCGGAGGGCGGCCCCGAACGTTATGCAGGGCGTCTCAACGGCATCTTGCGGGATGCTGCGCCTCGCTTCATCGTGGTGGAGACGGCTCTGCGCGCTCTCATCGAAGCGACGCTGCCCGAATTGGGCGACGTGCATGTCGTTGCGGTGGATACCATCCTGCCAGAACTCGCAACGGAATGGCGCGAGATGAGGCCTGCGGCCGATGCAATCGCGTTCCTCCAGTACACATCCGGATCGACCTCGCAGCCGAAGGGCGTTTGCGTCTCTCATGGCAATCTTGCGGCCAACGAGCGCGCTATTGAAGCGGTCGGTGGAGGAACGCCGGACGACGTCTTTGTGAGCTGGCTGCCGCTCTATCACGACATGGGACTGATCGGCGGGCTCTTGAATCCGCTGTTCACCGGCTTTACCGGCGTCCTGATGTCGCCGCGGAACTTTCTCGAGCGGCCGCGACGCTGGCTCGAGGCGATCCATCGTCACGGCGGCACGATGAGCGGCGGCCCCGACTTTGCGTACTCGCTGTGCGTCGACCGCATTTCGGATGAGACCATCAATCGACTGGACCTGAGCCGGTGGAAATTCGCATTCTCGGGGTCGGAGTTCGTCCGCCGGACCACCTTCGAGAAGTTCGGCGACCGGTTCGCGCGGGCCGGGTTCAATCGAAGGGCGTTGACGGCTTGCTATGGCCTCGCCGAAGCGACGCTGCTGGTCACGGCCGGCGACATCACCGCCGATACCGTCAGTTATACGCTCGACACCGCGGAACTCGCCGCAGGTCGCATTGCGAGCGCCAGCGAAGGCACCGACCTTGTGGCATGTGGTCGAGCCGCAGCTGGTCACGCCGTGCGTATCATGTGCGTCGACGGATCGGCCGCGGCTGGCGCGAATGAGGTCGGTGAGATCTGGGTGAGCGGCCCCAGCGTCGCGCTTGGATACTGGAACAATTCGGAGGCCACGCACCAGGCCTTCGTCGAGCGGGACGGCGTGCGTTGGCTGCGTACCGGCGACGTCGGTTTCATTCGCGACGGCGCACTGGTCGTGACCGGACGTCTCAAGGACCTGCTGATCGTTCGCGGGCAGAACATCTATCCGACGGACGTCGAGCAGGCGGTCGAAGCCGATGTCGAATCCGTCCGCAGCGGACGGGTTGCCGCTTTCCCAGTCGAAATCGATGGGCGAGAAGCCTTCGGAGTGGCGGCCGAGTTCAGTCGCGCCGTGCTCAAGCGCAGCGATCCCGAGGCGCTCGCACATGCGATCGGCGAAGCGGTGCTGCGGCAGGCGCAGGAATATCCAGCCGTGATCGTTTTGCTGAACCCGCAAGCGATGCCGCTGACCACGAGTGGCAAGCTGCAGCGGTCGGCCTGCGCGGCGCGCCTCGCCGACGACACGCTCGACAGTTTCATGGTGTTCGAGAGGGGCCGTCGCCGCGGCGGCGCAGCCTTGACC
>NZ_JALBHA010000158.1:0-11917 GCF_023006445.1 Bradyrhizobium sp. SHOUNA76 | reverse complement strand
CGCCCGCTCCGCGCTGGGCGCGGCCGGCATCGCAGCGCTGGTCGTCGCAACGCTGGTCCCCTCGATGGGACGCTCGTCGCAGGGCTATGTCGTCGGTGCCAAGACATTCGCCGAGCAATATGTGCTGTCGGCCCTGCTCAGAGACCGCCTTCAGGCCGTCGGCCTGTCCGCGACGGCGCGCTCGGGCCTCGGCTCCAGCGTGATCTTCCAGGCGCTGAAGGCCGGCGACATCGATCTCTATGTCGATTATTCCGGCACGCTTTGGGCCAACCAGCTGCATCGCACCGATATCAAGCCACGCACCGAGCTGGTCGCCGAGCTGAAGACGGCGCTCGCCAAGGACAACATCACTTTGCTCGGCGAGCTCGGCTTCGAGAATGCCTATGCGCTGGTGATGCCGAAAAAGCGCGCCGAGGCGCTTGGCGTCCGTACCATCGCCGATCTCGCGGCACATGCATCGAGCCTGTCGATCGCGGGCGACTATGAATTCTTCTCACGGCCGGAATGGGCCGCGCTGCAAAAGGCCTATGGCCTCTCCTTCCGCGCCCAGCGCCAGATGCAGCCCGATTTCATGTATGCGGCGGTCGCCAGCGGCGAGGTCGACGTGATCGCCGGCTACACCAGCGACGGCCTGATCGCGAAATACGATCTCGTCGCGCTCGAGGATCCGAGGGACGCGATCCCGCCCTATGATGCCATCCTGCTGCTCGCGCCGAAGCGCGCCGGTGACGAGCGGCTGCAAGCCGCACTCAAGCCCCTGCTCGGCAAGATCGATATCGCCACCATGCGCGAAGCTAATTTGCGCGCCAGCGGCAACGACGCGAACTCGTCGCCGGATGCGGTGGCGAAGTGGCTGTGGGAGAAGGTAGGCGGGCGGTAGGGTGAGATTTCGTAAGGTGGGCAATGGCGCGTGAGCGCCGTGCCCACCGTCTCTGGCTACGCGTGAGAGGTAGTAGGCACGCTGCCCCTACAGTCCCCTGATCATCCCCGCGTCGATCAGCAGCCGGTTCAGCCGCCGCGCTTCGGCGCCGTCCTTGCAGCTGTAGAACATGCCCTTGCAGCGGAGCATAATCTCTCTCTGCTCGGCAAAGGACGGGTCGAGCGGGATGCCGGCGGCCTCCTGGATGACCAGCGGCAGATAGGGGCCGTCGATCGTGTCCATCACGGCATCACTCTTCACCGGTTCGAAATTGACGGCGTCGATCGCATAGTAAGTCGCATAGAGGCGCGGATCGTAGGCGTCGAGCTTCTTGCCGATCGCGCCCTCGTCGAGGCCGGGCTCGAGGATAGCAGGCGCGAACTCCGGCTGATGATCGCCGTAACGCACGATCAGGAAGGGCTCGCCGGGGAACGTCTTCTTCAGCCCCGCGACGAACGCCTTGTACTGCTCCGCGCTCATCGCCTGCCGGCGCAGATATTCGTCGATGGACGGCACGTTGCCCGGCGCGCGCCAGTTCGGCAGCAGGTCGGGGCGGAAGCGCGTCTCCCAGGGGAAATGATTGGCGCCGAGATAGATGAAGGTGAACAGCGGCTTGTTCGGCGGCTGCTGGCCGATCAGCTGGAGCGCCTTGTCATAGAAGAAGCTGTCGGGCTCGACATCCTTGGCACCGAGGTCCTTCGAATCGAGGAAGCGTTCGATGCCGGTCGTCATCTGGAAGCTGCGGGCGGCCATGAAGCCGCCATGGGCGGGATAGAGCGACATCGTGTCGTAGCCGCAGCGGCGCAGCGCCAACGGCAGGCCGCGTTCGACGCGGCTCGAGGCGATGCGCGTCACGAAATAAGCGAAGCGGCCGAACGAGCGCGAGGAAAGCCCCGCGAGCACGTTGTATTCGGTGAACCAGCTCGGTCCGCCGTTGCTCTCGGCCAGGAACGTGCGCTGCCTGCCGTCCCAGGACTTGAAGTGATCGCCATAGCGCGGCGGCACCTTGATGCCCCGTGCGGCGCGGATGTCGAAGCTGGATTCATCATGGATCATGATGATGTTCGGCCGGCGGCCGGCAGGATGGCAGGAATCGAGCAGCGGCATGTTGAGCCGCTCATTGGTCGAAGCGGCCGATTCCATGAAGCCGTATTGCACGAAGTCGGAGACCGAGCTGACGCCGGAGCGGAAGAATTTGGACAGATAGCCGTCGTCGTAATAGCCGCGCCAGGCCTCGTCCGGATGATAGAGCGAATAGCCGACCAGCGCGGCAAGGCAGGCGAGCTTGCAGGCGAACGCCGGCAGGCGGCGGATACGGAACGGATCGAGCCACCACAGCGCATACATCAGCGGCAGCGTGACCAAGCCGGCCAGGACCACCGACCAGCGCAAATTCGGGAAGATCGTGAACAGGAATGCGACGGTGTCGCGGTCGATCATCATCAGATCGATGAAGTTGACCGTCATCTGCACCACGTCGTGCTTGAGCCGCGACAGCAGCACCAGAACGACGACCATGGTCAGCGACAGCGCGCCTGATAGTGCCGGCCGGCGCAGCAGCGTGATCCAGAAGAAGTTGAGGATGCCCCAGGCGAGCGCAAAGGAGAGGCGCGAGCCGAAATCGGTCTCGGTCTGGTACATCAGCGCGAGTGCGGCCAGATGCGGCGCGGCAACGGCGAGCAGCCGCCAGATGCCGAGCGCGGCGACGCTGGCGAGGGCGGCGGTGGCGGCAGAAGGACCTGGATTAGGCGCGGACGCCATCGACGACACGCAACAGCTGGTCCGGCGCAATGATACCTAGCCGTCTGGCCGGCCTAGCGACGGCGAGGGCATCCGGCGCAGCCGGAAGCCTGCACCGTGTCATAAAACTGTAACGGAACAGTCAAGCACAGGCAACGCGTGCTGTGATCCGAGTTTCGCTTATTGTTAGTGAGCGGCAGCAGCGACGCTAGGGTTTGGCAATCCCCGCGATGAAGAGGTCGAGCGCCCCCTCCGCCATCCGCTCGATCTCGCCCTCCTCCACCCCCCAACGTGGAAAGTGGCCATCGAGGTTCATCCGGGCGAAACCGTAGACCAGGGCGCGGCCGGCGATCTGGATGCGCTTGAGGTCGGCCGACCGCAGCAGGCCCTGGTCTGCCGCTTCAGCCAGCATCTGCTCCGTCAGACCGATCAGTTCGGCATTGTCGCGGGTCAGCTCAGTGGAGCTGCCATGGGCGAAATAGCGTCCAGTAGAGATGATCTCGAAATGCGAAGGGTTTCGCATCGCCCAGCGCAGGTAAGCAAGGCCGAAGGCGCGGAAGCGGCCGAGCGGGTTGGTGGCCGGTGCCTGGTCCAGCGCCACCTCGATCTCCACGCGAAAGCGCCGCTGCGCCTCCTCGGCCACCGCGGCCATCAGCGCGTCGCGGTTGGGAAAGTGCCGGAACGGTGCCCCCGGCGAAACCGCGGCCCGGCGTGCGGCCTCACGCACCGAGATTTCGGCACCCTCGGCTGCGAGTTGCAGCGCAGCATCGATCAACACGCGGCGGAGGTCGCCGTGATGATAGGGCCGGGCTTCAGGGGTGTTGCGGCGGGCGCGCGGCTTGGCCGGTTGTCGGGCGGGCATGGAGGCTTTCTAGCATCACCCGAACGTGAATGTAAGCAGCGATTACACCATTGATCTCATCGCCATCTCGAAATGTAATCAATGATTACATCGGGGAGGAGATTGCCATGTCACAACGTCAAGGCTGGTTCGAAAGCTGGCGGCTGCTTGCCGTCCTCTCATTGAGCCTGATCATGCTCAGCCTGTGGATTGCCTCGATGCGGCAGTTCGAGATCGAGGGCGTGCGGATGGTGATCCGTTTCACTGCACGAAGCTCGCTGCTGCTGTTCTGCCTTGCCTTCAGCGCCGCGGCGCTGGCGCGGCTGTGGCCCAATGCGTGGACGCGCTGGCAGCGCCGCAACCGCCGCTATCTCGGCTTGAGCTTTGCCGCTTCCCACGCCATCCACGCGGTCGCGATCGTCGCCTTCGCCAGGATGGATCCAGCCGGCTTCGCGGAGGCCACTTCGCCCGTCTCCTACACCTTCGGTGGCATCGGCTATGCCTTCATCATCGCGATGAGCGCGACCTCGTTCGATCGCTCGGCCGCGCTGATCGGACCCCGCGTCTGGCGCGCGCTGCACCTTGCGGGCGGCCATTACCTCTGGTTCCAGTTCATGGTCTCGTTCGGCAAACGCGTGCCGGCGATGCCGCTCTACACCGCGTTCCTCATTCCGCTCCTCATCGTGATGGCGTTGCGCATGATCGCGATGGCCCGCCACCCGCGTGGGCAGACCGCTGCGGCGGGCTGAAGAGCCTGCCTTACTGTGGCAACAGCCCGAGCCGCTTGGCGATGATCCGGTCGATCGTCCGTTTCGGCAACACGGCCCCAATCAGATGGCGAACCGGGTCAGGCGTGATCTGGTAGCGCACCTTGGGGCTTGTCGCAGTCAGTGCCTCGAACACGATTTCGGCGATCCGCTCCGCCGGAAGGCCCTTCGCGCCGAGGTCCATCATGAAGGCCATGACCTTGTTCAGCGCCGGTAGATAGGGCGAGTTCTGGTAGACGGACAGATCGATCTGTTCGGCCTTGCTCCAGATCGGCGTCTTCACCGCGCCGGGGGCGACGATGATGACGTCGATGCCGAACAGCATCAATTCGCGGCGCAGGCTTTCCGACAGTCCCTCGACGGCGTGCTTGGAGGTGCAGTAGGGCGCCGATAGCGGATTGCCGTTCTTGCCCGCGACCGAGCTGATCATCACGATCCGCCCCTTCGGCCCCTTCAACGACGGGTCGGCCCCGAGCAAGGGCCCGAACGCCTGGGTCGCGATCACAGGGCCGATGACGTTGATGTCCATCTGGCGGCGGAAATCGTCGGCCGACAATTCGAGCACGGGACCGGCGACCGCGATCCCGGCATTGTTGACGAGGCCGGCCAGCGTCTCGCCGCCCAGTACCTCGCGAACCTGGCGAGCCGCGGCGAGCACGGCGGCCTCGTCGGTGACGTCGAACAGCAGCGGCGTGAAGTTCGCGCCGAACTCAGCCTTGAGCCGCTCCGCATCCGCCTGCTTGCGAACGCTGCCGAAGACGCGGAAGCCGCGCCCCAGCAAAATTTTTGCAGTGGCCCAGCCGATGCCGGTGGACGCGCCGGTGACGACGACAGATCGCATGGTGCCCTCCCCTCAAGGTTTTCGCGATCATGTCGGAAAACGGCGGTGGTGCGAAGGGGGGAGCGCAGAGCCGGGACTGAGGAGCGCAATGGCCGCCGGATCAGCAGCGCACCACTTGGCGTGATGCGCTGCGTCCGGAAACGGCGACTTAGTTCTTGCTCTTGTCGACCAGCGCGCCCTTCTTGATCCAGGGCATCATGTCGCGCAGCTTGGCGCCGACTTCCTCGATCGGGTGCTGGGCGAGCTTGGCGCGGGTCGCCTTGAACGAGGTCTGGTTGACCTTGTTCTCGAGCATCCAGTCGCGGGCGAACTTGCCGCCCTGGATGTCGGCGAGAACGCGCTTCATCTCGGCCTTGGTCTCGGCGGTGACGATGCGCGGACCGGTGACGTACTCGCCGTACTCCGCGGTGTTGGAGATCGAGTAGTTCATGTTGGCGATGCCGCCTTCATAGATCAGGTCGACGATCAGCTTCACTTCGTGCAGGCACTCGAAATAGGCCATCTCCGGCGCGTAGCCGGCTTCGACCAGCGTCTCGTAGCCGCCCTTGATCAGCTCGACCAGGCCGCCGCAGAGCACGACCTGCTCGCCGAACAGGTCGGTCTCGCACTCTTCCTTGAAGGTGGTCTCGATGATGCCGGCGCGGCCGCCGCCGACAGCGGAGGCGTAGGACAGGCCGAGGTCATGGGCGTTGCCCGAGACGTCCTTGGCGATCGCGATCAGGCAGGGCACGCCGCCGCCGCGCTGATATTCCGAACGCACGGTGTGGCCTGGGCCCTTCGGCGCGATCATCAGCACGTCGAGGTCGGCGCGCGGATCGAGCAGGTTGAAGTGGACGTTGAGGCCGTGCGCGAACACGAGGGCTGCGCCCTTCTTCATGTTGTCGTGCAGGTGGTCGCGGTAGATGTCGCCCTGGAGCTCGTCCGGGGTCAGCATCATGACGAGGTCGGCCCATTTGGCGGCTTCGGCGACTTCCATCACCTTGAAGCCGGCGGCTTCCGCCTTCTTGACCGAGCCCGAGTCCTTGCGCAGCGCAATGGCGACTTCCTTGACGCCGGAATCCTTCAGGTTGAGCGCATGGGCGTGGCCCTGGCTGCCATAGCCGACGATGGCGACCTTCTTGCCCTTGATCAGGTTTAGGTCGGCGTCGCGATCGTAATAAACACGCATGGTCGTTTCCTCGTTCAGGGCCGAAAATCGGCCATTGGTCAGTGTCCGAAGGGTGAAATTTGCGGATTTCGGGGGCTGTCTAGAGCATTTTCAGCCCTTAGGGAAACCCGTTTCTGCATGGAAATCCGCGACATCATGCATCCATGAAAACGGGGTAGAGGGAGGCCAGCAGCAGGATCGCCATCAGGATATTGAAGGCGCGGACCAGCCGCTCCGAGGTCAGGACCGGCCGCAAGGCGGAGCCGAACAGGGCCCAGACCACGGTCGAGACCGTGCCGACGATCAGGCTGATCAGGGTCTGGATCGCGATGTTGAGCGGAAATTGGGCGATCGCCGCATAGGCGGTGATGGTGCCGATCACGATCACCCAGCCCTTGGCGTTGATCCATTGGAACATTGCCGCGCCCCAGAAGGTCATCGGGCCGCGGCCGTCCCCCTCCCCCGACTTGGTCGGGCCGGACCTGGCGATCGCGGCGGCAAGATAGATCAGATAGGCGGCACCGGCATATTTCAGGATGGTCTGGAGGATCGGATAGGCCAGGAACACCGAGCCGAGCCCGAGACCGACGGCGGCCACCATGAAGGCGAAGCCGAGGACGATGCCGACGATGTGAGGAATGGTGCGCCGGAAGCCGTAGGTCAGGCCAGAGGACAGCAGCATGATGTTGTTCGGTCCAGGCGTGAAGTACATCACGACCATGAAGATGAGGAAGGCGTAGAACAGCGACTGGGACATGTTCACCTCACGCCGTCTTCGGCAGCGGTTTGGCTAACGCCTTGGGCCGGTTCGCCAGAACCATCACCGCGATACCAACGATCACGGTCAGCATGCCGGCGAGCCGCAAGGGTCCGAACCGCTCGCCGAACACGATGCTGGAGGCAGCCGAGCCGACGAACGGCACCAGCAGCGCGAACGGCACCACTTGCGCGGCGGGATAGTCGCGCAGCAGCCGGCCCCACAGCCAATAGGCGATGCTGGTGGAGATGGCGCCGATCACCAGCAGACAGATGAGGCCGGTGAGCGACATGTGAATCAGCGATTGGAAGGTCGGCGCCGGCCCATCGACGATCAGCGCGAGCACGAATAGCGGCACCGCGGCGGTGAGGCAGAGCCAGGCAAACAAGTCGAACATCGGCGCACCGCGGGCCCCGCGCAGCAGGAGATTGCCGATCGCAAAGCAGATCGGAGCGATCATCAGCACCGCGAACGCACCGACGCTGAAGTCATAACCGACGGTGCCGCAGATCATGAGAAGTCCCGCCGCCGCGATGACGATGCCGAGCGTTTGCACCGACGTCGGCCGCTCGCCGAATGCGATCGCGGCAAGGCCTATGGTGAACAGCGCCTGGCTCTGCACCACGACGCTGGTCAGCCCCACAGGCACGCCATGGGCGATGCCGTAGGCCTGCGACAGGAACTGGCCGAGGAACAGCGTGAAACTGATCGCGACCAGAAGCGACCAGGCGACCTTCGGCTTGGGAATGAAAAGACACGGCACCGCGGCGATGGCAAAGCGCATCGCCGTCATCAACTCCGGCGAGAATTCGTCGAGCGCGATCCGACTCGCCACGAAGGCAAGCCCCCAGATGATCGCCACCAGGATAGCGATGAGGATATCAGCCGGCTTCATTCCACCCCCTAACCTCTCCCGCTTGCGGGAGAGGTCGCGCCGAAGGCGCGGGTGAGGGCTTTCTCCTCTGGGGGGCTCTCGCTTGTGGAGACACCCTCTCCCCAACCCTCCCCCGCAAGCGGGGGAGGGAGCGCAGCGACGTTGTCGTTGCAGCTTGCGTTCACAGTTCTAGCCTTGCTCGCCGGCTTTCGGTTTCCGCAGCAGATAAGTCCCGTGCATCGGTGCGTGGTAGTCGACCGAGACCAGGGTGAAGCCGACGTCGGTCAGCATCCGCTCCATCACCCAGCCGAAGGTGGAATATTCGTCGCGCATATGCGTGACGACGCTGTCGCGCGAAAAATCGTGGTTCTTGATCTGGAAGTCGGCCCATTGCTCGACGTCGCGCTCGACGGCATCGGGC
The DNA here is from genome assembly GCF_023006445.1 of Bradyrhizobium sp. SHOUNA76. Taxonomy (NCBI): domain Bacteria; kingdom Pseudomonadati; phylum Pseudomonadota; class Alphaproteobacteria; order Hyphomicrobiales; family Nitrobacteraceae; genus Bradyrhizobium; species Bradyrhizobium sp. SHOUNA76. The sequence continues at coordinate 3,610 of NZ_JALBHA010000158.1, read as the reverse complement.
ATCGAGGCGTAAACGATGTCGCGCAGGTAGAAGCTCGCACCGGGCTTCAGCGCACGATAGATTCGCGACATCGCCACCGCCTTCCAGAAATCCGGCAGATGATGCAGCGTGAATTCGCTGACGATCAAATCGTAGGATTCCGGGCGATAGGCAAAGCTGAGCAGGCCGGCCGATTGCGTGCGCACCGGTGCCTTGCGGTCACGCGCATAGATCTCGGCGAGCGCCAGCATCGCCGGCGAGATGTCGATGGCGTCGACCTCGGCACCCATCAGGGCGGCTTCGGTGGCGAGCACGCCGTTGCCGCAGCCGATGTCGGCGATGCGCCAGCCGCGCTGCACCCCGAGCGTTTTCAGCGCGGCGCGCGCCCGCAGGTCGGCGTCGTCATGGTTGTCGTAGATCGACGCCACCGCGGGCCCGATCCCCATCCGGTTCCGCTCGTTATAGTACCAGTCGCGCGCCAGCATGGTTTACATCCCTTCAGGCCCGCGACCGATCGCGGCAACGCCGGTGCGCGACACCTCGACAAGGCCGAGCGGGCGCATCAGGTCGATATATTGATTGATCTTGTCGGTATTGCCTGTGATCTCGAACACAAAGCTCTCGGTGGTGGCGTCGATCACCCGGGCGCGGAACGCATCCGCCAGCCTGAGCGCCTCGACCCGATGCTCGCCCTGCCCGCGCACCTTCACCATCGCGAGCTCCCGCTCGATCGAGCGCCTGGTCAGGGTCATGTCGACGACCCGGTAGACCGGGATCATGCGATCGAGCTGGTGCTTGATCTGCTCGATCACCATCGGCGTGCCCGTGGTGACGATGGTGATGCGCGACAGATGTTTCTGGCTCTCGGTCTCAGAGACCGTGAGGCTTTCGATGTTGTAGCCGCGGCCGGAGAACAGGCCGATGACGCGCGCGAGCACGCCCGGCTCGTTCTGCACGAGCACCGAGAGCGTATGCGTCTCGTTCGGATCGTGGCGCTCCTCGATGAAATAGGCGGATGCGGGCTGGTTCATTGTCGTCCCCTCAAATCTCTCTCGTCACACCAGCGCCTTGCCGCCGGCGAACGCCTTGGCGGTGGCCTCGTCGTTGGCCTGCTCCGGCAACAGCATCTCGTTGTGCGCCTTGCCGGACGGAATCATCGGGAAGCAGTTTTCGAGCGCCGCGACGCGGCAGTCGAACAGCACGGGCCGCTTGACCGAGATCATCTCCTGGATGGCGCCGTCGAGATCGCCGGGCTTGTGCACCTGGATGCCGACGCCGCCATAGGCTTCCGCGAGCTTGACGAAATCCGGCAGCGCCTCCGAGTAGGAATGCGACAGGCGGTTCCCGTGCAGCAGCTGCTGCCACTGCCGCACCATGCCCATGTATTGGTTGTTCAGGATGAAGATCTTGATCGGCAGCTCGTACTGCACCGCCGTCGACATCTCCTGCATCGTCATTTGCACCGAGGCATCACCCGCGATGTCGATGACGAGGCTGTCGGGATGGGCCACCTGCACGCCCACCGCGGCCGGCAGGCCGTAGCCCATGGTGCCGAGACCGCCTGACGTCATCCAGCGATGCGGCTCCTCGAAGCCGAAGAACTGCGCCGCCCACATCTGGTGCTGGCCGACCTCGGTGGTGATGTAGGTATCCTTGCCGCGCGTCGCCTCGAACAGGCTCTGGATCGCGTGCTGCGGCAGGATGACATCGTTGCTCTTCCGGTAATAGAGCGAGTTGCGGGCACGCCACTGCGCGATCTGCTGCCACCACGCCTTGATGTCGGGCTTCTTCGCCTCCGCCTTGAACACCTGGAGGATGTCGCCGAGGATGTTGCCGCAATCGCCGATGATCGGAACGTCGACCCGGATGTTCTTGTTGATCGAGGACGGGTCGATGTCGATATGGATCTTCTTCGAGCCGGGCGAGAACGCATCGACGCGGCCGGTGATGCGGTCGTCGAAGCGCGCGCCGACGCACAGCATGACGTCGCAATCATGCATCGTCATGTTGGCTTCGTAAGTGCCGTGCATGCCCAGCATGCCGAGCCAGTTCTTGCCCGACGCAGGGTACGCGCCGAGGCCCATCAGCGTGGACGTGATTGGGAAACCGGTGACCTCGACCAGCTCGCGCAAGAGCCTGGTCGCCTCGGGGCCGGAATTGATGACGCCGCCACCGCTATAGATCACCGGGCGCTTCGCATTGGCGAGCAGCGCGATGGCTTTGCGGATCTGCGTCGCATCACCCTTCACGCGCGGCGCATAGGAGCGGTGCACGTCGGATTTGCGCGGCGGATGATAGGTACCGGTCGCGAACTGCACGTCCTTGGGAACGTCGACGAGCACCGGGCCCGGTCGGCCTGAGGTCGCGACATAGAAAGCTTCGTGCAGAACCTTTGCGAGATCGTTGACGTCGCGCACCAGCCAGTTGTGCTTGGTGCAGGGGCGCGTGATGCCGACGGTGTCGCATTCCTGGAACGCGTCGTTGCCGATCAGATGCGTCGGCACCTGGCCCGAGATGCAGACCAGCGGGATCGAGTCCATCAGCGCATCCGTCAGCGGCGTCACCATGTTGGTGGCACCGGGTCCGGAGGTCACCAGCGCGACGCCCGGTTTGCCGGTCGAGCGGGCATAACCCTCGGCGGCGTGGCCCGCGCCCTGCTCGTGGCGAACCAGGATGTGCTGGACCTCGCTCTGCTGGAAGATCTCGTCATAGATCGGAAGCACGGCGCCGCCGGGATAGCCGAAAATGTCGGTCACGCCGTGATCGATGAGCGCGCGAACGATCATCGCGGCGCCGGTCATCTGGTTCGGATCGTGGCTCTTGTCGCTCATTGGCTTGCTCCGGATGCGCTGTTGTCAGCGGCTTTGGTCGTGTCGGGTTCGGGAAATAAAAAAGGCCCCGAAGAGGGCCCATGCACACCGCCTGTCATGTGGATGGCAGCTAGCCATCCCCGGCGGTGTGCCTGGGTACGACGGCGATAAGGAGTTTGGTAATAATGTTACGCATTGCAGGCGCTCGGCTTCCCAAAGGTTGCGCGAAACATAGCGGCCAAAGCTTGGATGTCAAGGCAATGCGGCCAATCCCACGCGATTTTGGCAATGTAGCGGTGTTCCCTGAGTTCGGCGAGAGGTAAATTGTGGAACCCGGGTAGAAAAGGGCGTCAGCCTGGATCGCTGACGACGCTCCGCATGGCGGCGAGCCAAGCCCTCGCCTCCTCCGGCTTTACCCATTCGAACTCCGGCAATTGATGCCGGAACCAGGTGAATTGCCGCTTGGCATAGTGCCGGGTGTCGGCACGCCCGATCATGGCGGCCTGCTCCAGGCTGAGCTCACCGCGCAGGTGCCGGATCAGGGCCGGCACGCCGTGGGCTTTCATCGCCGGCAGCAGCGGATCGAGGTGTCTGGCGGCGAGCCGCTCGACCTCGCTCAACGCGCCGGCTCCCAACATGGCATCGAAACGGGCGTCGATCCGTGCATAGAGCTCGTCGCGGTCGGGAGCGAGAAATACCGCGCGAAAACTGTCCTTCGGCAGCAGCGGCGGCTGGCCCTCCCGATGCCAGTCGAGCAGGGAACGGCCGGTCGCCTCGACCACTTCGAGAGCGCGCGCGATCCGGGTCCGGTCACGCAGGTT
>NZ_JALBHA010000157.1:0-11958 GCF_023006445.1 Bradyrhizobium sp. SHOUNA76 | reverse complement strand
CAGGGTCGCGCCGGGCAGCGTGTCCTATCGCGAGGCCGGTGATTTCACGCGTGGCGGGCAGCAGGCGGAAGCGCCGCTGCGCGCGATGCGCGTCGACCGGCCGCTGCACATCATGCGAAACCAGGTCTCGTCATCCGACTATCAGCTTTGCGTGCATGATGGCGCTTGCCGCGCGCTGGATCGCGACGTGGCCGTCGCCCCCGATCGCCCCGCAGTACAGGTGAACTGGCACGACGCCGAAGCCTATGCGGGCTGGCTGTCACGCAAGACGGGTCACCATTACCGCCTGCCGAGCGATGCAGAATGGGCCTTTGCGGCCGGCTCCAAATTCAGGGATGATGGTGTAGCGGTCGACGCGGACGATCCTTCAAAGCGCTGGATCAGCCGCTATGAGCGCGAATCCGAACGCGACCTCTCCGACACCACGGCCTATCCGTTCGGCAAGTTCGGCCCCAACGAGCACGGCATCGAAGATCTCGCCGGCAACGTCTGGGAGTGGACCTCGACCTGCTTCGTGCGTTCGCGCGTCGACGCTTCAGGCAATGCCGGCCGCCCGACCGTGAACTGCGGCGTGCGCGTCGCCGAAGGCGCGCACCGCGCCTATGTCACCGATTTCATCCGCGATGCCCGCGCCGGCGGCTGCGCCCAGGGCGTGCCGCCTGCCAATCTCGGCTTCCGCCTGCTGCGCGAGGAGACATCATGGGTTGCAAGCGTGTCGGCAAGGTGGAGCAAGGTGTGGGCGGTGAGGTCGTAGCCGCCTTTGCTTAGCCCGGATGGAGCGAAGCGCAATCCGGGATCAGACCATCTGCTCGCGAGATCCCCGGATTGCGCTGCGCTCCATCCGGGCTACGAAACCTCAAATCTCCCGCGCGAACATGCGAAAGCCGGGCGCGCCGATCAACGCCTCGAACGCGGGATCGCGCTTCTCGTCCGCGAAGACAAAACCGGCCTTGGTATAGGCGCGCTCGGCCGGCATGTTGCCGATCAGGAACGAGATCGTCGCCCTGCCAAATCCGGCCGCCCGGCCCTTATCCAGCGCGTGCGCGACCAGTGCCTGCACGAGGCCGCGGCCGCCATAGGCCGGGTCAGTTGCAACATGTTCGATCATCCAGTCGCCGTCGCCGCCTTGAACCCAGCAGGCGCGCGTGTAGGCGCCGCGTCGCCGGATGGCTTCCAGCTCAGACGGATCGAGCCCCGTCTCGGCGGCAACTTCCTCGATCGCGCACCAGGCCGCGGGTCCCGTACCGGCTGCCGGCACAGCACAGAGCGCGGCGGCCGGCCTGCCATCGACCTCGGCGATCAGGAATTGCGAGACGTGCCACATCGACACGGCATGCGTGAGCGCGATGCGCGCGATGAAATCGCGACACCGCGCATCGGGCCAGCCGAGCGCGACATCGAACCAGCCGCGCGACCGATAGCCGCGCTGCGACGACAGGATGGTTCTTGCGATGAATTCGGCGTCTTCGGGACGCGCCGACCGTATCGTCACGCGCGCCCCCTTTGCGACGACCTTACGTGTTCTTCAGCGCGACACGGAACTCGGCTTCGGTCTTGGCCTTGACCTCGTCGAGCGAGACGCCGTCGGCGAGCTCGATCAGCGCCATGCCGCCATTGCCGTGCTTGTCGATGGTGAAGACGGCGAGGTCGGTGACGACCATGTCGACCACGCGCTCGCCGGTCAGCGGCAGGTTGCACTGCTTCAGGAGCTTTGCGCCGTCCTTGGCCGAATGCTCCATCACCACGACGACGCGCTTGACGCCGGCGACGAGATCCATCGCGCCGCCCATGCCCTTGACCATCTTGCCGGGGATCATCCAGTTGGCGAGATCGCCGTTCTGGGCCACCTGCATGGCGCCGAGGATCGACAGATCCATGTGGCCGCCGCGGATCATGCCGAAGGAATCCGCGCTCGAGAAATAGGAGGTCGAGGGCAGTTCGCTCACGGTCTGCTTGCCGGCGTTGATGAGATCGGCGTCTTCCTCGCCCTCATAGGGGAACGGACCCATGCCGAGCATGCCGTTCTCGCTCTGGAGGCTGACGTCCATGCCGTCGGGGATGTAGTTCGAGACCAGCGTCGGGATGCCGATGCCGAGATTGACGTAGTAGCCGTCACGCAATTCCTTCGCGGCGCGCGCAGCCATCTGTTCACGGGTCCAGGCCATAATTGTGCTCCTGTCGATTCTTTAGTGGCGCGTGATCTGATCGGAAAACCGGTGTCCACTTTTCCGGATCATGCGCTCGTGCGCGGGCGGGTGTTGCGGAATTCGATGCGCTTCTTGGCCGAGCCGACCTCGACGATGCGCTTCACGAAAATGCCGGGCGTGTGGATATGGTCGGGATTGAGTTCACCGGCCGGAACCAGATGCTCGACCTCGGCCACCGTGATCTTGGCGGCGGTCGCCATCATCGGGTTAAAGTTACGCGCGGTCTTGCGGTAGATGAGGTTGCCGGCGGTGTCGCCCTTCCAGGCATGCACGATGGCGAGATCGGCGAACAGGCCGCGCTCCATCAGGTACTTCTCGCCGTCGAACTCCTTCACTTCCTTGCCTTCCGCGATCAGCGTGCCGACGCCGGTCTTGGTGTAGAAGGCCGGGATGCCGGCGCCGCCGGCGCGGATGCGCTCGGCCAGCGTGCCCTGCGGATTGAATTCGAGTTCCAGCTCGCCGGCGAGGAATTGCTGGGCGAACAGCTTGTTCTCGCCGACATAGGACGAGATCATCTTCTTGATCTGCCGGGTTTCCAGGAGGCGGCTGAGTCCGATGCCGTCGACGCCGGCATTGTTGGAGACCACCGTCAGGCCCTTGACGCCGGACTCGCGGATCGCGTCCGACAGCTCCTCGGCGATGCCGCAGAGACCGAAGCCTCCCGACATGATCATCATGTTGTCTTTCAAAATGCCTGACAGAGCCGACTTGGCGTCGGGATAGACCTTGTTCATGCAAAAAACCTTCGACTGAACCTTCGGCTTGGAGGCGTCGCGCCCTATTGGCGGCGATTATTAGGCGAAATCCTCCAAAGCCGTCAATGATACGGGGTTCTCCGCACCGCGCCTGGGTGATAGAAGCTGCCCACGCCGTGGGCAGAACCGTCCGCGGCCTTGAAAGCGACAAGAAAACCCATCAAGTTGCGGGACTTAACACAATAGGGCTTAGGCGTGGGCATGCAGGTTTCCCGGCCCGCCCTGCTGGCTCCAACGACCAACCCGATCAGGACATGCCATTGACCATGGCCCAAGGAATGAAGCGCCTCGGGACGCCGATCGCGGCGCTGCTCGGCGTGGCGCTGATCGCCCTGATCGCGACCTCCTGGCTCATCAACCGCGACGCGCTGCGCAAGGCGGTCGAAGCGCAGATCCGCGACGTCACCGGGCTCGAGCTCAGTGTCGCTGGGAACATCGACATCTCGGTGCTGCCGGCAAGCTATATCTCCTTCCACGACGTCGGCCTCAAGGACGGCGGCACCAGCAATCCCGCGCTCCATGTCGACGTGCTCACCGCCAATCTGCGGCTGCTGCCGTTGCTGCTGCAACGGTTCGAGATCGCCGACCTGACGCTGCTGCGGCCCCGCATCCATGTCAGCCTGAAGCCGGACGGCGAGAGCAACTGGACGCCCTTCATCCAGACCATCGCGCGCACGATGAAGCCCGGGGCCGAGAACCAGATCTCGTTCTCCGAAATCCGGATCCAGGACGGCGTGCTCGGTTACGAGGACGCCGCCACGCACGCCACCGAGCAGTTCAACGACATCGACCTGTCGCTGGCCTGGCCCTCGATCTCGCGCTCCTTCGCCGCGACCGGACAGTTCGACTGGCGCGGCGAGCGTGTCGACGGCACGATCAGCTTCTCCGATTTCGTCGCCGCCCTCTCCGGCGAGCGATCGGGTTTGAAGGCGCGGATCGCCAGCGCACCGCTCAAGCTCGCCTTCGACGGCAGCGTCGCCAACCGCACCAGCCCGATGATGGAAGGTACGCTCACGATCGACAGCCCCTCCTTGCGCAACGCGCTGCGCTGGACCGGGCAGCCACAGCCCGCCAGCGGCGGTTTCGGCCGCTTCGTGCTGAAGGCGCGCGCCAACGTCGTCGGGGCCTCGATCGCGCTCACCAATGTCAATGTCGAGCTCGACGGCAACGCCGCCGAGGGCGTCATGACCTACGCCAATAACGGCCGGCAGACCTTGCAGGCGACGCTTGCCGCCGACGCGCTCGACTTCACACCCTATATCTCCACCTTCCGCCTGCTCGCGAGCGGCGCGCGCGACTGGAACAGGCAGCTGTTCGATCTCAACGGATTGTCGACCACAGACCTCGACATGCGCCTGTCGGCGGCAAAGTTGACGGTCGGGCCGACGAAGCTCGGCCGCACGGCGATTGGCGCCAATTTGCGCAACGGCACGCTGGCGCTCTCGGTCGGCGAGGCGCAGATCTATGGCGGGATCGCCAAGGGCTCGTTCGGCATCGCGCGCTCCGACACCGTCGCCGACATCAAGGCGCAATTCCAGTTCACCGACGTCGATCTCCAGGCCTGCGCCACCGAACTGTTCGGCCTCAACAAGCTGTCCGGCCGCGGCAACATCAACGTGTCGCTGTTCGCCTCGGGCTCGAGCCCGTTCGGCCTCGTGCAGTCGCTCGACGGCAGCGCCACCGTCACCGGGCACGACGGCGCGATCTCGGGCTTCAACGCCGAACAGCTCCTGAAGCGCCTGGAGCGGCGGCCGCTGTCCGGCGGCGGCAATTTCCGCAACGGTTCGACGCCATACAGCAATCTCACCATCGCGGTGAAATTCTCCGACGGGATCGCCACCGCCGAGGACATCCGCATCGAAGGGCCGGCCGCAAAGATCACGCTGACCGGCACCGCCTCGGTGCCGACGCGCGAATACGACATGAAGGGCGTGGCAAGCCTCAATACGACGTCCGGGTTTCAATTGCCCTTCATGGTACAGGGCCCCTGGGACGATCCGCTGATTTTCCCCGACCCTGAAAGCCTGATCCGACAATCGCCTGCGGCGTCTCCCTTCCTCGATCTCCTGAAGCAGCGCATTACCGGAGGCGGAAAGCGCCCCGCGCAGGACGGATCGCCGACGGCGGAGAATGCCAAAGAGAATGCGAAGTCCAACTGAGGATCGCGTTCCTCTGCCGCTGCCCGATGATCGCGAATTGATCAGGGCGAATTGATGCGGCGATTGGATCGATGCACGCGTTAAGCATCTCCACAGGCCGACACACCACGACCTAGGTCTGACAACATGCCGCTAGATCGGATTATCGCCATGCGCTAGTGTTTTATACGACCGGTTAAAAACACCGGCCGTTTGAGGGAGAAAAACGTGAAATCCAAGGTTATTGGCGCAGTATCACTGGCGGTCGCTGCGGCCGGGCTGTTTGCAGCCGCTGCACCCGCATTTGCGCAGCAGAAGACGATCACGGTCTGGTGGGGCAAGGGCTTTTACCGCTCCGAAGACGACGCACTGATCGAGACGATCAAGAAGTTCGAAGCCAAGACCGGCATCAAGGTCGAATTGTCGCAATACGCGATCCAGGACATGATTCCGAAGACGGTCGCCGCGCTCGATGCCGGCACCGTGCCCGATGTCGCCTATTCCGATTCCTATGACGTGCAGGCGCAGGGCAAGTGGGCCTATGAGGGCAAGCTCGAGGATCTCTCCGACGTCATGGAGCCGATCAAGGGCCGGTTCGTGCAGAACACGCTCGATGCGTCGATCCTCTACAACGACGTCGCCAAGAAGAAGGCCTATTACGGCTTCCCGCTGAAGCAGCAGAGCATGCACGTCCAGATCTGGAACGACATGCTGGAGAAGGCAGGCTTCAAGCAGGCCGATATCCCGAACGACTGGACGGGGTACTGGACGTTCTGGTGCGACAAGGTGCAGCCGGCGATCCGCAAGGCCACCGGCCAGCGCATCTATGCCGTCGGCCAGCCGATGGGCGTGGAATCCACCGACGCTTTCCAGTCGTTCTACACCTTCATGGACGCCTATCACGTCAAGCTGGTCGACGATGACGGCAAGCTCACGGTCGACGATCCCACGGTTCGCGAGAACCTGATCAAGGCGATGAAGGACTACACCGACACCTATATCAAGGGCTGCACGCCGCCGTCCTCGACGACCTGGAAGGATCCCGACAACAACGTCGCCTTCCACAACAAGACCATCGTGATGACCCACAACTTCACGATCTCAATCGCGGCGAAGTGGTTTGAGGATTCCTCGAACCAGGCACTGACGCCAGAGCAGCGCGAGGCCGGCAAGAAGGCCTATGAGCAGGACATCATCACGGCTTCCTTCCCCAAGGGGCCGGATGGTTCAACCATCCGCTACCGCTCCGACGTCAAGACCGGGCTGGTCTTCACCGCGGCGAAGAACAAGGCCGAGGCCAAGCAGTTCATCAGCTTCCTGCTCCAGGAAGAGAACGTCCGTCCCTATATCGAGGGCGCGCTCGGCCGCTGGTTCCCGGTGACGAAGGAAAGTCAGGAAAGCCCGTTCTGGCAGGCTGACAAGCACCGCAAGGCCGTCTACACGCAGTTCAAGGGCGGCACCGCGGCGTTCGACTTCACCAAGAACTGGAAGTTCACGATCCTCAACAACGAAAACGTGTGGGCGAAGGCGATGAACCGCGTCGTCAGCGAGAAGGTTCCGGTCGACAAGGCCGTCGACGAACTGATCGCCCGCATCAAGCAGGTCGCGGGTTAAGTCATCCGCCCCTCTCCCCGCTCTGCGGGGAGAGGTGTAAGAACAATACCGGCCGCGTTTTGCGGCCGGCTTCTCTTTGAAGAGTCCGAAAAGAATGGCGATCACGCTCTCTGGCGATCAGGCAATTCCCGGCCCGCCCCTGTCGTCGCGGCTGACCCCGGCGCAGGTCTGGGGCATCGTGCTGCTCGCGCCCTATTTGCTCGTTTTCCTGGCCTTCGTGGTCTATCCCGTCTGCTACGGGCTGTGGCTGGCGCGCGCTCCGGCAAACTATGTGGCGCTCTACAACGACCCGATCTTCGCGCGCGCTGCGGTCAACACGCTGATCTTCCTGGTCATCGGCATCAACATCAAGATGCTGATCGCACTGTTCCTGTCCGGCTTCTTCGCCGTGCAGCGCCCTTGGATCAAATGGCTCTCGGTGATCTTCATCCTGCCCTGGGCGGTGCCATCGATCCCGACCATCCTGTCGGTGCGCTTCATGCTCAATCCCGAATGGGGCATGATCAACCATTTGATCTTCTCCTTCACCGGCGATGACGGCCCGAACTGGCTGAACGACCCGACCGTGGCGCTCAGCATGGCGATCGCCGTGCACATCTGGAAGTCGCTGCCGTTCTGGACGCTGATCCTGATCACCGGCCGCCTTGCGATCTCGCACGATCTGTTCGAAGCCGCCGAGGTCGACGGCGCGAGCTGGTGGCAGAAATTCCGCTACATCACCTGGCCGTCGATGCAGACGCTCTACGTCACCTGCACGCTGCTCTCGATGATCTGGACGCTTGGCGACTTCAACAGCGTCTATCTGCTCACCGGCGGCGGCCCGGCCGACCTCACGCACGTGCTGTCGACGCTCGGCATCCGCTATCTCCGGCTCGACCAGCTCTCGCTGGCGATGGCATCCATCGTCTGCGCAATGCCGTTCGTCCTGCCGCTCGTGTACTTCATGATGAAACGGTTGTCGCGATGAAGCTCCCCTCCTTGCGCGAAGTCGGGACCGAAGCGCGGCTCCTGCTGATCGGCATTCCCGTCTTCCTGTGGACGATGATCCCGATCTATCACATGTTCCTGTTCGCGATCTCCCCGAAAGAGGACGCGTTCTCGGGCAAGCTGTGGCCGGATCATCCGACGCTGCACAACTTCGAGATCGTGTTCAAGCAGCAGCATTACTTCCTGCGCGATTTCTACGTACAGTTCTGGAATTCGGTGGTGATCGCGGCGGCCGTCGGCGCGTTGACGCTGTTCATCGCCACCGCGGCGGCGTTCTCGATCTCGCGGCTGAAGGTGCCGGGCGGACGCGTGGTGCTCAACCTCGCGCTCTTCACCTATTTCATCCCGGCGGCGTTCCTCGCCGTGCCGATGTACCGGACCATGGGCAATTACGGCCTGCTCAACAATCACTGGTCGCTGATCCTGGCGATGGTGACGATCGCCAGCCCCTACGCGATCTGGGTGCTCAAGCAGGCCTCCGACAAGCTGCCGGTCGAGCTGGACGAGGCCGCCGTGATGGACGGCGCCACGACGCTCCAGATCTTCCGTCTGGTCTACCTGCCGCTGATGATGCCCTCGCTGGTCGCGATCGGCACCTATGCGGTGCTGCTGGCCTGGAACGAATATCTCTACGCGTTCCTGCTGCTCTCCAACGACCGCGAGATCACCCTCCCCGTCGCGCTCGGCAACTTCCTTGCCGCCGACGATTCGCCCTGGGAGCTGCTGATGACCACCGGCTTCATCTACGCGCTGCCGCCGGCCGCGGTCTACTACGCCTTCCGCCGCTACATGGTGGGCGGGCTCACGGCGGGTGCGGTGAAGTCCTGACGCGACAGGACGCACCCGGTCGCCGCAAGCACAGCGTTCAAGCGACAACGTGAACAATTGAAGATTGTCCACGCCTGCCCTAAGCTCCGTGCCCCGAATGGTGGGGCACGGCATCATGCGCAGCAACGACGCGATCCATCTCGGCCTGATGCTGCTGGCGCTCGCGATGGCCTACCTGGTGCCGTTCGAGCTGTTGCTGCTGGCCTATGTCGTGCTGGGCCCGGCGCACTATTTCACCGAGATCTCGTGGCTGCACGACCGCAGCTACTACCTGCCTCATCGCGGGATTGCGGCCGCCCTCGCGATCATCGCGGTGGTCGCGGCGCTGATCGACAACGCCTCGTGGTTCGGCTTTGCGATGTGGGGCGCGCTGGTCGTCTGCGCCATGCTGGCGGCCACCACCTCTGCGATCGAGAGCATGCTGCTGTTCATGGTGGCGATCGCGCTGTCCGCAATCATGTATTCAAGCGGATCGTCGCTCGCCGTCATCGGCATCCTGATTCCAACGCTCATCCACGTCTCGCTGTTCACGCTGATCTTCATGGTGCTCGGCGCCTACAGGTCCGGCAGCCGCGCACAGGCCGCGCTGGTGGTGGCCTACCTCGTCGCGATCGCCACGATTCTGCTGCTGCCCCCGGCCGCCGAAATCCGGATCGCGAGCTTTGCCCGGGTCGGCCAGGATTATTTCGGCAATGTCGGCCCGGCCTTGGGGCGTCTGTTCGGCGTACCCGGCCTCGTGCTCGACACCAGGCTGACCAGCCTGCTCGCCTTCGTCTACACCTATCACTACCTCAACTGGTTCATCAAAGCCGACGTGATCCGCTGGACCGCGGTGCCGAAGGCGCGGCTGGCGGCGATGGCGGCCGCCAGTGCGGCGGCCACCGCGCTCTATTTCTACGACTACGCGTTCGGCTTCACCTTCCTGCTGGCGCTGAGCCTGATCCACATCCTGCTCGAGTTTCCGCTCAATGCGCTGGCTCTACGGCAGCTCGGCGCAGTGGTCCAGGATGCAACCCGCGCGCGGTTCGCCGGACGACCGGCTACAGCGGCGCTGCGCTCTCGCCCCGCGAGCTCGACAGCTTCGAAGCGAGCGAAGCGATCACGATGACGATTGCAATCAGGGCGATCACCAGCGTGCAGATCGCGTTGATCTCGGGCTTCACGCCCAGCCGCACCTCCGAGTAGATCCTGATCGGCAGCGTGGCCGAGCCGGGACCGGTGGTAAAGCTCGCAATCACGAGATCGTCCAGCGACAGCGTGAACGCCAGCATCCAGCCCGCGACGATGGCCGGCGCGATCAGCGGCAGAGTGACTGCCACGAACGCGCGGACCGGGTCGCAGCCAAGGTCCATCGCGGCCTCCTCCAGCGAACGATCGAGCGAGCCGAGGCGGGACTGCACGACCACCGCAACGAAGCACATCGTCAGCGTGGTGTGGGCGACCGTCACGGTCCAGAAGCCACGCTCGGCGTTCAGCGCAACGAACAGCAGCAGCAGCGACAATCCCGTGATCACCTCCGGCATCACCAGCGGCGCGTAGAGCATGCCGGAAAACAGCGTCCGGCCGCGAAACCGCTCGCCGCGGGACAGCGCGACCGCCGCGAGCGTGCCGAGCAGCGTGGCGATGGTGGCGGAGGAGACCGCAACCCGCAGGCTCATCCAGGCCGCCTCGATCATGGCGCGGTCATTGAAGAACTCGTGATACCAGCGCAGCGACCAGCCGCCCCACACAGTCACCAGCCGCGAGGCGTTGAAGGAATAGATGACGAGGATGAGGATCGGCAAGTAAAGGAACGCCAGCCCCAGCGTGAGCGAGGCAATGTTGAAGCGGGAGAGGCGGGAGACCTTGCGCATCGTCTCAGCGCCCCTGTTCCAGCTGCCGCTTCTGCAGCCGCTCATACAGCAACAGCGGCACCAGCAGCACCACCAGCAGCACGATGGCCGCCGCGGACGCAACCGGCCAGTCCTTGTTGGTGAAGAATTCGAGCCACAGGGTCTGGCCGATCATCAGCGCGTTGGAGCCGGCCAGTAGGTCCGGAATGACGAATTCGCCGACGATGGGAATGAAGCACAGCAGCACACCGGCGCCGACGCCGGGCAGCGACAGCGGGAAGGTGACGAGCCAGAACACCTGCCAGGGCGGCGCGCCGAGGTCGCCGGCCGCCTCCTCTAGCGCCGGCTCCATCTTGGCGAGCGTGGCGTAGAGCGGCAGGATCATGAACGGCAAATAGGAATAGACGATGCCGATATACATCGCGCTGTCGGTTGAGAGCCACACCACGGGCTGGCTGACCAGATGCAGCGCCAGCAGGATCTGGTTGAGCAGGCCGTCGTGCTGGAGGATGTTGATCCAGGCATAGATGCGAATCAGGAACGAGGTCCAGAACGGCACGATCACCAGCACCATCGCCACCGCCTGCCAACTCCTCGGCAGCCGCGCCATGCCGTAGGCGATGGGGTAGCCGATCAGCAGCAGCAGCGCAGTCGCGGTAACGGCGACGGTGAGGCTGCGCACGTAGGCGAACACATAGATATCGTCGGAGATCAGCAGCCTGAAATTGTCGATCGACAACGCGGCAAGGGCCGTCTTCAGCGCCTCCCACCCCGCCGTCAGGTCGAACACCGGATCGTAGGGCGGCTGCGCAATCGCCGTCTGCGACAGACTGATCTTCAGCACGAAGGCGAACGGCACCAGGAAGAACAGCATCATCCAGAGGTAAGGCGCGATCGCTGCAAAACGCGCCGGCCGCGCGAAGATGCGACGGGAACTCATGATTGCAGCACCACGCAGTCGTCGGGCGTGAACCAGGCAACGACGTTCTGGTTCACGCTGTAGGCGTCGACGTCGAGGCGCGCGCTGTTGACGACTGAAGCTTGCACCGTTCCGCCGGCGTCGAGCTTCACCTTGTAGGTGGTGGTGCCGCCGAGATAGCAGATGTCGGCGATCACACCATCCAGGCTGTTGATCGCCATTTCACGGCCGGCCTCGGACACCGGCCCGCGGCGCGAGAGCTTGACCTTCTCGGGCCGGATCGCGACCGACAATTTCGTCTCGCCAACGGGCTCGCGCGGCTCGGCCGTCACCAGCGTGCCGGCATCGCGCGTGGCAATCACCAGGCGATGACCGTCACGCAGCTTGAACTCGCCTTCGAACACATTGACGTCGCCGACGAACTCGGCGATCCAGCGCGAGCGCGGTGCCTCGTAGAGCTCGCGCGGGCGCGCGACCTGGGCGAGCTTGCCGGCCTTCATCACGCCGATCCGGCTCGCCATCGTCATTGCCTCCTCCTGGTCGTGGGTGACGATGACGAAGGTCGTGCCGAGCCGGCGCTGCAGTTCCATCAGCTCGGCTTGCGTGCTTTCGCGCAGCTTCTTGTCCAGCGCCGCGAGCGGCTCGTCGAGCAGCAGCAGTTGCGGCCGCCGTGCCAGC
>NZ_JALBHA010000156.1:0-11969 GCF_023006445.1 Bradyrhizobium sp. SHOUNA76 | reverse complement strand
CAGCGTCGGCGCCGGCAACAGCCGCGCGTCGAGTTCGCCCGCGACCCGCACCGGCACCCCGATGATCTTGCCAGCCTCCGCCTCGAACTGGGGCCTGAACTGGTTCCAGTCGACGTAGTAAGGCCCGATCAGCGCGGCCAGCAGCGCAATGATGAAGGCAATCGCCAATCCGAGCAGCGTCGTCTGCACGGGTCTCCCCTCGGCCAAACCGGCAACCGGACCAAACCCTGGCCTTAGTGGACTTCAGGCGTGCCGGAACAGCCCCTTATATAGGGGGAAGTGTGGCGAAGTCACAGCGACTGTTGCGCGCGGAGGTTAACGCTGGGACGCCTTTACCAACTCGCCGGCAGCCTCTTGAGGCCGCGCAGCACGAAGGTCGGCCGCCATTCCGGGTTTTCGAGGTCGTCGATGCGCAGGTCGGGCAACCGCCGCAGCAGCGTGGCAATGGCGATCTCGGCCTCGATGCGCGCCAATTGGGCGCCCAGGCAGAAATGGATGCCGCCGCCGAACGACAGCGGCTTCACGTTCTGGCGGGTGACGTCAAGCCGGTCCGGCCGATCAGGATAGACCGCCGGATCGCGGTTGGCCGAGCCGAGCAGGCACAGCACGGTCTCGCCCTTGGGGATCCTCTTGCCGCCGAGATCGTCGATATCCTCCAGCGCGACGCGTCCGGTCATCTGCACCGAGGAATCGTAGCGCAGGAATTCCTCGATCGCGCCCTCCATCAGCTCCGGCCGCGCCTTGAGCAGCGCAAGCTGGTCCGGATTGCGGTGAAGCGCCAGAAGGCCGTTGCCGATCAGGTTGACGGTGGTCTCGTGGCCGGCGCCGAACAGCAGGATGATGTTGGCGGTCAGCTCCTCGTTGGTGAGCTTGTTGCCGTCCTCCTCGGCCTGCACGAGCTGGGTGGTGAGATCGTCCCCGGGGTTCTTGCGCCGCAGCTCGAACAGCTGCTGGAAATACATCTGCGCCATCAGGTTGCCCTGGTTGCCCTTCTTGATCTCCTCGGCAGACAAGGGCACGGGGTCGAGCAGCCGCCCGCCGTCGCGCGAGCTCTTGTAGAAGACCTCGCGATGATCCTCGGGGATGCCGAGCATCTCGCAGATGATGGTGACGGGCAGGCGGAAGGCGAAATCCTCGATCAGGTCCATGTGGCCGCGGTCGATCACCGCATCGATGGCCTGGTCGACGATCTCCTGGATGCGCGGCCGCATGTCCTCGACACGGCGGGCGGTGAAGGCCTTCACCACGAGGCCGCGCAGGCGGGTGTGGTCGGGCGGATCGGCCTGCAGCATCCAGTGGCTCATGCTGCGGAACACCGGCTCGTCCATGATCTTTTCGCTATAGCGGCGCTTGGAGCGCTCGACGAAATCCTTGCCGAAGCGCTTGTCGCGCATCACGAGGGTAACATCGGCATGGCGGCTGGCAACGAACTGGCCGAACGGCGTCACATGGACCGGATCGATCGTGCGCAGCCGCTCATATTGAGGATAGGGATCGCGGATGAAGTCCGGCGAGAGCGGGTTGAACAGCGGTACGCCGCCGGCGCCTTGCACGTGCTCGTTCATGGTGACCTCAAATCGGTTGCCGCATGACACGAATACTCCGATCGCAGCCCCACTGCCCGGCGTAACCATCCCTCAATTTATCAACTCGATACATTATTGTATCGAGTTGCATCCTGCCCTAACCTCGTCCGATGTCAAGGGCGAGAACCAGGCCGACCAGGGACGACACGCGCGACAAGCTGTTCGAGGCGGCCGCGCGCGTGTTCGAGGAGGACGGCATCGGCGGCGCCAGCATCGAGGCGATCGCGGCGGCGGCAGGCTTCACCCGCGGCGCGTTCTATTCGAACTTTAGGAGCAAGGACGAGCTGATCATCGCCATGCTCGAGGACCATGTCGAGCAGTCGATCCGTCGCAACCTCGAGATCCTCGCCGAGCACGACAATCTCGATGATTTCATCGCGGCGCTGAAGACGATGGACCGCAGCCGGCAGGACCCGCTCGGCCGCTCGCCGCTCCTGCACATGGAGATGATCCTGTTCGTCGCGCGCGCCGAGAAGCGCCGACCCGAACTTGCAAAGCGCCTGCGCGCGCGGCGCAAGCTGGTGGCCGACATCGTCGAGGCGACCTTGAAGAGCAACGGCAAGAACGACAAGCTGAACCCGCCATGGATGGCCTCAATCGTGCTCGCGCTCGAAGACGGCTTTCGCCTGCACCGGCTGATCGATCCGGAGACGACGCCGGCCGACAGTTTCCTGCGCGCGATCACGGATTTGCGGCGCAGGACGGGATTGGCGTCGGACCGGGGACAATCCTGATGCATCGTCAAGCTTGCTCCACGCTCGAACGCAGACGTTCAAACGGTCCGGTCAAGCGTTGGCTACACCGCGCGCCGACATCAGATCACCCGAAGCGAGACGATTGATTCACGCATCGGCGCTGCCTTTGGAGCGCTGCATTGCCTGCCCGGTGTCGGCTCGGCGCTACTTCTTCTTCGCAGGCCCGAAATCCGGCTGCCAGGCTGCTTCCTTGCGGCTCGGGGCCGCGGCAATCACCTTGGCTTTGTCTTTTTCGGCTTCTTGGCTTCGCGATTGCCGCGTTGCTGGCCCTTCGCCATGTCGCTCTCCTCTGTAGGTTCGAGTTGGTCGAATTCATCGGCTGGAGCACTCGTCCGCGCGGGGTGCAGACCCTGACGTCCATGCAGCCTTCGCGCAGCAGCTTTCGAGCGAGGCGCAGTGCGATCGTGGCGGTGCCGCGGCCAAGATTAGAAATGCCGTATTCGTTGGTCCCGCTGACCGGAATACGGCACGCGTGCCGGCTTAACCATTCAGGATGGCACCAACGCTAGGCCCATGCCGAACCAATATCGAGCAATTAAATCCCTCGCAGGCAACTATTGCGCCGCGACATCGTTGTTCGCCGACGCGGTGACAATAGTGCTGGCTATGGCCGTGCCAAAGGCGCATGGTTTGGAGTGCTGGCACCGGTTGGGGCTTCACTTGCGAAAGGCAGGCTGCATGACCATCCGCTCGCGGCGAGAAACCGTCACCTTCAGGCATCCGTTCCGTGTCCGCGGCATCGACCGCGTCTTGCCGGCCGGCGCCTACGAGGTCGTCACCGACGAGGAGACGAATCGAAGGCCTGACCTTCGCCGCCTATCGCCGCATTGCCACGATGATCACCGTGCCCGCCGAAGGTGCGGGCGGCACCATGGAAATGCTGTCGATTGGCTCAGTGGATCTGGCGAATGCACAAGCCGCAGACGCGAGCATCGCCAATGACTGACCAGCCGGTGGATCTCGACAAGCACCGCGGCATGGCGGCGCAAAAGGCGACCGACCTGCGCCGCGCGCTTGCCGACGTCGAAGCCCAGGTCAGAGAACTGCGCCAGCGCGAGGCCGATCTCGAGCATCGCATGATGACGGTGCCTGCCGCGTCCTGGGCGGAGGCCGCGGTGAAGGCGCGTCATTTGCTCAACCTCTATGCCGCGGCCCTGCCCGCCGAGGACACGCGGCACCGCGCGCTCGTGTCAGCGCTGTTCGACGATTTTGCCCGGCTGTCGGAGGAGAGCTGAGGTGAACGACTGCCGCCTGCGTTCTCAACACGTGCCACTGCGCGACGGGAAAGCAGGCGGCCGGTCGCCGGCGGTGATTTGAGGGCGGGATCGTGCCTGGCAATCACGTAACGGAGCAAGCCATGACATTGACCAGCGGCCGCTTCATCAGCCACGAATACGACCGGATGATCGTCCGGTTCTCGATGCATGACGGAACCAGGGAGGTTGCTTGCGCGATCTCGACCTCCGCGATGGATTATCTCGAGCGCGGCTCGCAAGTCAGGCCCGAGCAGCGGGAAGCCCAGTTCACTCGCCTGCGGGATCGCATCGAAGCGCGCGCGGCGAGCAAATATCGCGCGACGGAGTTCGAAGGCACGCCGCCGGGCATCGTGCTACGCGGCATCGATTTCAGGCCATAGGGGACAGCAGCACCGCGACGGCCGGATGCATGGCAGAAGGACCTGATATCGTCGCGGTCCCATGATCGCAGCCAGTCCCAACGTTTTCTCTACTCCGTCCGTGCTTTGATCTCCGGCAAGGGCGCTTTGCGTTCAAAGGGCTTCTTTTTCGGCGGCGCGGGCAGCAATCCCTCTCTGATCGCCTGCTTCCTGGCAAGCTTGCGGGCGCGACGAACAGCTTCGGATTTCTCGCGGGTCTTTCGCTCCGACGGCTTTTCATAGGAACGCCGTTGTTTCATTTCCCGGAAGACGCCCTCGCGCTGCATCTTCTTCTTGAGGACGCGGAGTGCCTGCTCAACATTGTTGTCTCTGACGAGTACGTGCAATTGATCCTCCGAGCTGGGGGCTGCGAATGCGACACGTCCTGCAGGCAGCCAATTGCGCAGGAACTTCATTGCGATGTTTGAGGAGTAGCGGCGACACACGTCGCGGCTTCGGGCGAACTGATCCGCTTGTC
Organism: Bradyrhizobium sp. SHOUNA76; assembly: GCF_023006445.1. Classification (NCBI taxonomy): domain Bacteria; kingdom Pseudomonadati; phylum Pseudomonadota; class Alphaproteobacteria; order Hyphomicrobiales; family Nitrobacteraceae; genus Bradyrhizobium; species Bradyrhizobium sp. SHOUNA76. The sequence goes on along the minus strand of NZ_JALBHA010000156.1, from coordinate 7,496 downwards.
ACAGCGATGCAGCTTGGCGGCGTCAACGTGACCACCGTCGTGCAGCGCTGTCAATCGCTAACGTCCTGCTTGCAGGTCGATGGGCACAAAGCGCCTCGATCGGAGCAGAAGAACTGCCTCGCAGAAGAGAAACTGGCTCAGCTCCTTGCAAAATCGTAGAACTTATATATATTGATCTCGTTCGATTTGCCGCTGTGCCTTGTTGAATGCGCCCGCGGGCTCCTTTTCCAGAGACATCGACGAAGTTGAAGATAACCGCGTGATTGTCACGCGGGACGCGCTTGCGCGCTTTGGAGAAGAAGATGACGACAGGTACTGTGAAGTGGTTCAATGGCCAAAAGGGCTTCGGTTTCATTCAACCGGACGACGGCGGCAACGATGTGTTCGTTCACATCAGCGCTGTTGAAAGGGCCGGCCTTGCCGGTCTCGCAGAGGGCCAGAAGGTCAATTTCGAAAGCAAGACCGACAAGATGCGAGGCAAAGTCAGCGCCGAGAACCTCTCGCTGGCTTGATATCGTGGCGCCGTTTCACGGATGTACTGAAACGGTCGCTCTGCCCGCTCAATCCCAGGATTGAGCGGGTTTAGTCGTTTTCGGAGCCGGGGGAACGATGAGCACCAAGAAACTGGCAGGGCCGTCACCCGAAAGCGTCGCGCGGTCCGATCGCCGGCGCCTCGCCGCTGAAGATGGAGCGCAGGCATTGGCCGATGCCGAAAGGCAGGCCGTCGAGGTTCGAAAGAATATGGCGCGGCTCCGAGCGGCGCGCGAGGCCAAGGAAGCGGCTGACGAAGCTGTTCGGCTCGCTTTGCCGGCGCCGACGCTCAAGAAGCGTTCACGGAAGCCGGCGCGATAGCGTCTTCAGACCGCCGCCGAAATTTGGGGGGGGGCCGATCACATGCCTGAGAGCGCAGATCGTGCCGAGAATTAAACCAGACCACGGAACCATCACCTTCTTTCTCGCGTCCGGTGCAGATCGGCAGATGTGCCGGCTTGCCACGACATTCAACACGCAGAAACAGGCCTTCAGCTATTTACAGAAGCATCGAACGGAGTTCGAGCGTATGGCGCGGGCGCGCCTTGCTTCAGGGGAGCTCGAAGATGGGATTGTCGTGCTTTCGATGCTCTAGCCGGAGCGAAGACGTGAGCATCTTTCGGCGATCTCAATTGACCGACTGAACCCTTTCGCAGACGAATATCGCTCTCGACCCCGAGCCGCTCGCATCCCGAACATCGATGGCCAGACCGTCGCTGCTGGTGAACGGCTCGAGCTGCTGGCAACATCGGCGAGAGACAGCGCCGCCTCGATCTCCGTAGCCCGCCGGCTAGTTAAATCCAGACCTCTGGTGATGGGGGTTGGCGGCGGAGTGAGGGTGAGCGACGTTTGATGGAATTGGTTCCCGCCAAAGCGGCCTCCCGCTCCATCGCGGAACGGCTGGTTTATCGACTACAGCCCGAGAACCGACTTGACCGATCCAGCTTCGCTGAAGGACCAGTCAATCGGCTTGTTCTCCGTCAGGAAGACGATTGAATTGGCCGGATCAAAGCCGATCTCGGCCAGTCGACTGCGAACATCCTCGTACAAAGCTTCCTTTTGCACGTCGGAGCGGCCCGCAAGCAACGTGATTTCAATGATGATGGTCGAGCTCGGATCGCGTCGTCCCAAGAACGTCGGATGACAGATCATCTCCCCTGGGGGATACCGCGAGATCAAGCAAAAGTCGTCGTCCGGGTTGACGCCGCAGGTGGCCACGAGACTTGCATGGAGGCACGCATTGATGGCCTGGCATGTCTCAGTTGCCAATGCCTGCGGGACGTGAAGTCGGTTGAACGGCATCTGTCTTGTTCAGCCCAATACGCATCATTCGATGCGCGGAGATATCCGATCGCTGGTTCCAGAGCAACACATCCCCAAGGCCTAAGCCGTTCGCTTCACGGCGTCGCACCCCGCCGCCGCAACATCAAGCCGCCCCAGCATCGCCCTCGCCTGCTCGGCGCAGTGCTCGATCAGCCAGCGCTCGAAGGCGACGGGGGGAAGCGCGGGGGCGTAGAGGAAGCCTTGCACGACGTCGCAGCCGAGTTCGGCCAGCGTCTTGCGCTGGCCCTCGGTCTCGACGCCCTCGCCGACGACGGTCATGCCGAGGCCCTGGCCGACGCGCACCACGGCGGTGGCGATCGCAAGCGCGCCCGCGTCTTTCTCGATGTCGCGCATGAAACTGCGGTCGATCTTCAACTCGCGGATCGGCAGATGCGCGAGCCGGCTGAGGCTCGAATAGCCGGTGCCGAAATCGTCCACGGAGAGGCCGACGCCGAGCTCCCGGATCGCGTTCATCGTCTCCAGCGCCGCGACGCTGTCCTGCATGAACACGCCCTCGGTGATCTCCAGCATCAAAGCGTCCGCCGACAGATCGCATTCGGCGAGGATGTCCCTGAGCCGTGCGGCCAGGGTGACGTTACGGAAATTGATCGGCGACAGGTTCACCGAGACGCAGGGAATGTTGAGTCCGGCGCGGCGCCAGCTCGCCATCTGGCGGCAGGCCTCGCGCACCGACCACAGGCCGATCTGCTCGATCAGACCGCACTCCTCGGCAAGCGGGATGAACTTTGCCGGCGAGACGTCGCCGAGCACGGCATCACGCCAGCGCGACAGCGCCTCGACACCGTGGATGGCGCCGTCACAGCTGCGGATCTGCGGCTGGTAACTCAGGCTCAGCGCGCCTTCCGCGATGGCGCGGCGCAGCGCTGCGATCAGCGCCAGCCGCTGCTCGGTGAGCCCATTCATCTCCGCGCTGAAAATGCGATGGGTCGAGCGTCCGGCCTGCTTGGCCATGTACATGGCGGCGTCGGCCTGCTGCATCAACGTGTCGATGTCGGTGGCATGGTCGGGATACAGGCTGATGCCGATGCTGACCGACATCGGCATCAGCTTCGATCCGAGCTTCAAGGGTGCGGTCAGCGCTTCGGTGATTCCTGCCGCGACGCGCTTGGCGCTCTCGGCGTTGCGTTGCGGCAGCAGAATGACAAACTCGTCGCCGCCGAGCCGTCCCAGCATATCTTCAGGGCCAATCCGCTCGCGCAGGCGTTGCGCGAGCTGGATCAGGAGTTCGTCGCCGGCAGCGTGCCCCAACGTGTCGTTGACGTCCTTGAAATGATCGACGTCGAGGAAGGCCAGCGCCACATGGCTGCCGGTCGGGCAGGCATCGATCGCGGTGGTGATGAGGTGCCGCAATTGCGCGCGGTTCGGCAGGCCGGTGAGGATGTCGTGATAGGCGAGCCGCGCGATCTCGGCGCGCGCTTCCTTGCGCTCGATCGCGAAGGCGCCGAGATTGACGCAGGCCTCGACGATGCGCCGGTGCCAGTTGCTCGGCGCACGGGGCTCCCGGTAGTAGAAAGCGAACGTCGCGATGACCCGGCCGTCCTTGGCCTTGACCGGGGTCGACCAGCAAGCCCGCAGGCCGATCGACAGCGGCATGGCCTTGTAAGGCTGCCAGCGGGGATCGGTATCAAGATCGGTTGCCAGCACCGGCTCACCATAGAAGGCGGCGGTGCCGCAGGAGCCGACATTGGGGCCAATCGCAACACCGTCCAATGCGCGCGAATAGTCCTCAGGCAGGCTGGGACCGCCGAGCGGGTGGATCAGGCCCGCGGCATCGACGTGAAGCAGCGAACAGACCACGTCGGGCGCGATCTCCTCGACACGGCCACAGAGCCGGTCGGCGATCTCGCCGATCGGCACCTCGTCGGCGAGTGCGCTCATGATGAGCTGCTGGAGCGAGCGCAGCTGCTTGGTCTCGGTGATGTCGTCCAGCAGCGCGAAGATGTGCTTGACCCGGCCCTTCCTGTCGCGGAAGGCATCGATCCGGGCGCTGACCCAGATCTCCTCGCCGTCCTTGGTATAGATCAGGACCTCGGCTTCACCGCCCGGACCGCCCTTGACGAGACGCCGTCCGATCGTCGTCAGCGCTTTGCGGTTGGTGTGACGGCCGGCTAGCAGATCAGTCGCCCCCCGCCCCTCAGCTTCCGCGGCGGAATAGCCGAACAGCGAGGTAAACGCTGCATTGGTGTAGCGGATGTCGAGCTCGGTGTCGGTGATGAGCACGGCGCGGTTGGTCTGATCCGAGACGGCGTCGAGCAGCGCGATCCGCGCGCGGCGTTCCGCTTCGGTGGTAACGTCGCGCGCGAACACGACGCGATGGGTCACGCCGCCGCTTGCGAAGGACGAAAGCGAGACGGCCGCCCGGATCCGGCTGCCGTCGGGCCGTGTGAGGCTGATCTCGTCGCGGCACTCTGCGATCGAATCGTCCTGAAGACACTTCAAGGCGAGAATGTCGACACCGCGGCCGAGCACGTCGGTGCGCGCAAGCTTCCAGATCCGCTCGGCACCGGCGTTGAAATGCGTGACGCGCCGCGCGCTGTCGACAATGACAATGGCGTCGTCGACGCGTTCCAGCGCGGCCAACAGCACGTCCGGCATTTCCGTCACAAGGCAATCGGAGGTAGACATCATTTGGACCGAGGAGCATCGGGAAGAAACGGCAGTCGACCCGAGGCTAACGCTCCGATGGTGTCCAAGACGTTTTTGCAATCCCCGTCCGCCCTTGCCAAGCCGCGACATGCTTAACCTTCGGCGAAAGAAGCGCAGGTAATGCGGTGTGTCGGGAACTCACTCCGCGGTTCGGCCCTGGAGCTCGTGCAGCCGGCCGGCCACGGCCCGCACCTTGCGCGGCGCAGCCTGCCAGATCGAGAGCGCCGACAATCCGCTCACGACCATCGCGATGCCGAAGGCGAGCGTATAGTCGCCGGCGCGATCGTAGAGGAAGCCGGTCATCCAGGGACCAGCGGCACCGCCCGCCAGCGCCGCCAGCATGATCGTTCCGAAAATGCTGCCCTGGTGCCTGCCCTGGAAAATCTCGAACACCACCGCGCCCATGATCGAGGTGAGGCCGTAGCCGAGCGCGCCTTGCGCGAACACCATCACATAGACCAGCCACAGCGACGGCTGGAACTTCAGTGCCATCAGCGCCGCAAAGCAGATCGCAAAGCCCGCGCAGCTGATCGCCCACACCCATTCCCGCCCGATCCGGTCGGAGACGTGGCCGAGCAGGATCTGGCCGGGAATGCCGAGCAGGCTGACGATGCCGAGCGCCCACACCGCGACGCCGGAGCTGAAGCCGATGTCGAGCAGGAATTTGGTCTGGTGCACCTGCACCGCGTACCAGATGTACAGACCGCAGAAATAGCCGAGCGCGATCCACCAGAATCGTGCGGTCGCGACGGCGCGCTTCAGGGTCCATTCGGTATTGACCCAGACGGGATCGACGACGTTGGAGACGGGCTTTGCCGCTCCCTCAATCGGCGCGGCATCACCGTCCGGCTGCAGGCCGATATCCTCGGGACGCTTGTGCAGCAACAAATTGATCGGCGCCAGCACGATCAGGACGAGCAGCCCCATCGCGGTGCAGGCCGTACGCCAGCCGGTCTGCTCGATCATGTGCTGCACCCAGGGCAGCAGCGTCACCGATCCGATGCCGACGCCGGCAAAGGCGATGCCGATGGCGAAGCCGCGCTTGCGGAGGAACCAGTTCGGCAGGAACAGCGACTGGCCGGAATAGCCGAGACACACCGAGCCGGCGCCGACCATGACGCCGATGGTGACATAGAGATGCCAGGGCGTGCTGGTGAGAGGGGCAAGCAGCAACCCGCCGCCCATCAGCACGACACCGAGCTCCATCACAGCGCGCGGGCCGGCGCGATCCATCAGGCGTCCGATCAGGGGACTGACCACACCCGACACCACGAAGCCGAAGGAGAAGGCGCCGGCGGTGACGCCACGCTCCCAGCCGAATTCGGAGATAATGGGAGGAAAGAACAGTGAAAAGGCGGTACGCGCGTTGACGCCGATGGCCATGGTGACGAAGGTCACGACGACCACGACCCAGCCGTAGAAGAACGGAAGCCGCATGTTTGTGCTTATTTCATCCCTAGACGGTCCTTCCGACCATCTGAGGGTGTCCGGGTCAAGCGCTTTTCGCGCATGCCACTTGAGCGGTAGGCCCGCATATGATGTCAGGGTCTGAGCGCCGAGGCTTCCGCAGCGTCATGCCCGGGCGTAGCCGTCCAAAGGACGGCGTCGCTTGCGTTCGCCTATGTCCCGGCCATCCACGCCATACTACCCGTCACAAAGAACGTGGATGCCCGGGACAAGCCAGGACAAGCCCGGTCATGACGATCTCTTTCAACGAACACGAAGGGGGCGCGCTCAGGCGGCGTCGCGCCGTGAGGGTTTGACGGGCGCATCGAACAGGATCCGCTCGATCGGCTGCGGGCGGCCGAACAGATAACCTTGCGCGAAATTGACGCCGAGCGCCTTCAGCCGGTCGAACGCCTCGCGGGTTTCGACGCCCTCCGCGGTGACCGACATGTCCAGCCCCCGCGCCAGCGTCACGATCGCGGAGATGATGGCGGAGCTGCGCGGCTGATGTGTGAGGTTGCGGATGAACGACTTGTCGATCTTGATCTTGTCGAACGGGAACGCCGTCAAATAGCTGAGCGAGGAATAGCCGGTACCGAAATCGTCGAGCGCGAGTTCAATGCCGAGCTGCTTCAACCGCTGCATGAAGGCGTGGTTCTCGCTGCCGCGCTCCAGCAGCACGGATTCTGTGATCTCGATCTCCAACCGCTGGGGCGGCAGACCGGAATCGGCGAGCGCCGCACAGATCATTTCGAACAGCTCGGCTTCCTTGAACTGGATCGGCGACAGGTTGACGGCGACCGCGAGACCGGAGGGCCAGCCGGCCGCGTCCGCGCAGGCGCGCCGCAGCACGAACTCCCCGAGCGGCACGATCAGCCCGGTCTCCTCCGCAAGCGAAATGAACTGGTCCGGCGGAATCAGGCCGCGTGTCGGATGCCGCCAGCGCACCAGCGCCTCGAAGCCGCGCCGCTCGCCGCTGAGGGCGTCGACGAACGGCTGGTAATGCACCTCCAGCTGGCAGCGCGCGATGGCGTCGCGCAGATCCCCCTCAAGCGTGTTGCGGGCCTCCAGCTCGGCCGACATCGCCTCGTCGTAGATGGTGAAGCAGTTGCGGCCCGCCGATTTCGAACGATAGAGCGCAAGGTCCGCCTTCTTCAGGAGCTGCTCCTGGTCGCGGCCGTGATCCGGCGCGACGGCGATGCCGATGCTGGTGCCGATCTCGACGCGGTGACCGGGCAGGAGGAACGGTTCGGTCAAAAGCTTGGCGATCCGCGCCGCCAGCTCGGTCGAGCAGGCGCGCTGGTCCTGGCACCGCTCCTGGATGATGGCGAATTCGTCGCCGCCGAGCCGTGCCAGCACGTCGTTGGCGCGCACGGCCGATTTCAGCCGCTGCGCCACCTGGCGCAGCAGCGTATCGCCGGCGCCGTGACCGAGGGAGTCGTTGACGTTCTTGAAGCGATCGAGGTCGAGCATCAGGATCGAGAAGGTCGGCCCGCCGTCCTCCAGCCGGCCATTGAGCTCGTCGAGCC
>NZ_JALBHA010000155.1:0-11981 GCF_023006445.1 Bradyrhizobium sp. SHOUNA76 | reverse complement strand
TAAACCTACAAGACGAACAACACATCGGCCTCTGCCGAGCCCGACCAGTGCCGCCCCAGCCCTTCCGAGGCGGCAAAGCCGCGGCGAACGCCGCTCGCCGCCATGAACTGATCCTGCGGGCGATCGCCTTTGAAGACCTGGCCGACCTCGAACAGCGCGACATCGCCAAAGCCGCGATCGGCATTGGCCTGCGTCGCCGCGACCAGGCCCGCGAGCAGGGTCGGGCGCATGTCGGAGAGATCAGATGCGATCGGGTTGGCGACTTCGAGCTCGCGCTGCCCGCCGCCGAACAATTGCGCCGCAGACTTCGTGATGAAGGACCAGGTCACCGCTTCGATGATGCCGCGGCTTGCGAGCGCGCGCCTGGCGCGGCGGGTGCGCAGCTGAAGCGGCGTCAGCACCGGTTTGCGCGCGTCCTCGCCGCGTTCGAACGGCGTCATCGGCACCTTGTCGACGCCGAAGATGCGGACGATCTCCTCGACGATGTCGGCCTTGCCGTGCACGTCCGAGCGCCAGGATGGTACCGCGACCTTCACGACGGGGCCCGGGCCCGCCATCATGAAGCCGAGATGGGTCAGGATACGCTTCATCTCGGCTTGCGGCACTTCGATGCCGGACAGGCGCTTCACTTCCGTGACCGGAAAATCGATCACGCGGTCGTCGCCAAAAGCCTTGCCGACCACGACGGACTCGGACGGCGCGCCGCCGCACATCTCCATCACCAGCTTGGTCGCGAGCTCGAGCCCCGGCACCATGAAGGCCGGATCGACGCCGCGCTCGAAGCGGTAGCGCGCATCGGAATTGATGCCAAGCTTGCGCCCGGTCTGCGCGATGTTGATCTCGTTCCACAGCGCCGATTCGATCAGCACGTCGGTGGTATCATCGTCGCAGCCCGAGGCCTCGCCGCCCATGATGCCGGCGAGCGATTCGACGCCGTGCTCGTCCGCGATCACGCAAATGGCGGGATCGAGATTGTAGCTGCGGCCATCGAGCGCGAGCAGCGTCTCGCCGTCGCGCGCGCGCCGCACGATGAGATTGCCCTTCACCTTCTTCGCGTCGAACACGTGCAGCGGACGCGCGCGGTCGTAGGTCATGAAGTTGGTGATGTCGACAAGCGCGTTGATCGGACGCAGCCCGATTGCGGTCAGCCGCTTCTGCAGCCATTCCGGCGACGGCTTGTTCTTCACGCCGCGCACGAGGCGAAGCGCGAAGCCCGGGCACAGCGTGGAATCCTCGACCGTGACCTTCACCGGGCACGGAAATTCACCCTTGATCGGCTTGATCGTGGGATCCTTAAACTTGCCCATGTCGGCCGCGGCAAGGTCGCGCGCGATACCGTGCACGCCGGTGCAGTCCTGCCGGTTCGGCGTCAAATTGATCTCAACCACGGGATCGCCGAGCGCGGCCCATTCGGCATAGCCCGCGCCGAGCGGCGCGTCCGCCGGCAATTCCATGATGCCGTCATGGTCGTTGGAAATCTGCAATTCGGCCGCCGAACACAGCATGCCGCGGCTTTCGACGCCGCGGATGGTGCCGACACCGAGCGTGATGTCCTTGCCGGGAATATAAGTGCCAGGCGGCGAGAACACGCTGACGAGACCCGCACGCGCATTCGGCGCGCCGCACACCACCTGCACCGGCGCGCCACCGTCACCGGTGTCGACCATGCAGACGCGCAGGCGATCCGCATTCGGATGCTGCTCGGCCGAGATCACCTTTGCAATGGTGAAAGGCTTCAGCGCCTTCGCCTTGTCCTCGATGTTCTCGACCTCGAGCCCGATCATGGTGAGCTTCTCGGCGAGCTTGTCCAGCGGCTCGTCGGTCTCGAGATGATCCTTCAGCCAGGAGAGGGTGAATTTCATGGCTGTGTGCCTCGGGTCTTGAGAGTGTTTACTGAGTTGATTTGGTCGGTGTCAGGGTTCCCTCCCCCCTTGTGGGGGAGGGTTAGGGAGGGGGGTGAGCCGCGGGCGCCGACAGAAGCTGCCTGGCGGATCGCCTCAACAACGCCTTCCAAGTTTGACATCACCTGCTCATTGGTGAAACGCAGAGTTTGAAAGCCCTCGGATGCGAAGAACGCATCGCGACGCTGGTCCATCCTCTGACGCTCTTCGAAATCGTGAGATTCTCCGTCGACCTCGATGACGAGCTTTGAAGCGAAACAAACGAAGTCAGCGATATAATTGCCGATCGGAGTTTGACGACGAAATCCGATGCCATCCATGTGATTGGCTTTGAGGTAACGCCACAGCAGCGTTTCGGCGCGCGTCATCGTGCGGCGAAGCTGCCTCGCTCGGCTGCGCTGACGCTCGCTGACGACTGCGTGCGGCATCCGCGGCTACCCCCCTCCCTGACCCTCCCCCACAAGGGGGGAGGGAACGGAGAGAGCCTTCGCTGGCGCGAGTCCGAGCGTCGGCGTGGCTGGAGCAACCGTATCCCAGCAAGCCATCACGAGCTCAGCCCTCCGGCAAGCGTTGGCACTTCGAGCGGCTTGAAGCCGTAATGGGACAGCCAGCGGACGTCGCTGTCGAACAGCTGGCGCAGGTCGGCGATGCCGTATTTCAGCATGGCGATGCGATCGATGCCCATGCCCCAGGCAAAGCCCTGGTACTCGTCGGGATCGATGCCGCAGGCGCGCAGCACGTTCGGATGCACCATGCCGCAGCCGAGAATCTCGAGCCAGTCCTCGCCCTCGCCGAAGCGGATCTCGCCCTTGTCGCGGCGGCACTGGATATCGACTTCCAGCGACGGCTCGGTGAACGGGAAGAACGAGGGGCGGAAGCGCATGTTGATGTGGTCGACCTCGAAGAACGCCTTGCAGAACTCGTGCAGGATCCATTTGAGATGGCCGAGATGCGAGTGCTTGTCGATGACGAGACCTTCGACCTGGTGGAATTGCGGCGTGTGGGTCGCGTCCGAATCGATGCGATAGGTGCGGCCCGGACAGATCACGCGGATCGGCGGCTTCTGGCTCAGCATGGTGCGCACCTGCACCGGCGAGGTGTGGGTTCGCAGCAGCATGCGCGAGCCGTCTTCCTTCGGATGGAAGAAGAAAGTGTCGTGCATCTCGCGCGCGGGATGGCCTTCGGGGAAGTTCAGCTTGGTGAAGTTGTAATCGTCGGTCTCGATGTCGGGGCCTTCGGCGACCGAGAAGCCCATGTCGGCGAATATCGTGGTCAGCTCGTCCCAGACCTGGCTCAGCGGGTGGATGCGGCCGGCTTCATTCGGCGCGTCGCGCAGCGGCAGGGTGACGTCGATGGTCTCCGATGCCAGCCGCGCATCGAGCGCCGCCGATTTCAGGACGTCGCGGCGCGCGGCGAGCGCCTGGGTGACCTCGTCCTTGGCCTGGTTGATCGCGGCGCCCTGAGTCTTGCGCTCGTCCGGCGACATCTTGCCGAGCGTCGCGAGCAAGGCTGAGATCGAGCCCTTCTTGCCGAGCGAGGCAACACGCACGGCTTCGAGGGCCGCTTCGTCGCCGGCAGCACTGATCTGCGCGAGGATGGATTGAACGAGACTGGCGAGGTCGGACACGGTCGGATCCCTCAAACTTGCAAAAGGCTGCCGGGTTGTGGCCGCAGCCGGGGCGGAACGTCAAGCCGAATGGAGGTCGTAAATGCGGGGCATTTGAACCGTCAAGGCATGGCTGGCACCAACCTGAACGCGAAGGAGAAGACTGATGCGTTTGAGATCCTGCGTGGCCGGCCTGGCCCTGGTTCTGTTGGAAGGCATTCTGGGAGGCGCGGCGCTCGCCGAAGAATGCCAGGCCAAATCCACGTCGATGGATGACATCGTCGTGGCCCTGAACGCGGCGCCGAGCTGCGACCGTGCCATGAAGCTGTTCGAGGCCTGCGCATACGGCGCCAGCGGCGACGTGCAGTTCGGTGAGGCGGTCGAGAAGAAGTGCGAGGCCGATTTCAGCGGCCAGCTGGGGCCGCCACAGAAGCTCAGGTACCAGCGCGAGTTGCGGATCTGCGACCAGAAGTACCGGAACAAGTCCGGTACCATGTATATCTCGGCCACGGCCTTCTGCCGGGCGGAGGTCGCCCAGCGCTACTCGCAACGCGCTCTGAAGGCCGGCGGAGCCGGCCGCTAGCGTCGCACGGCTCAGGCGGCGAGCGCGGCCTTGGCCTTCTCGGCGATCGCCTGGAACGCGGCGGGCTCGTGGACCGCGAGATCCGACAGCACCTTGCGGTCCACGGTGATCCCGGACTTGGCCATGCCGTCGATAAATCGGCTGTAGGTCAGGCCGAAGGGACGGACGGCAGCGTTGATGCGCTGAATCCAGAGCGCGCGGAATGTGCGCTTCTTACGCTTGCGGTCGCGGAAGGCGTATTGCTGGGCCTTCTCCACGGCCGGCTTGGCGGCGCGGATGGTGTTCTTGCGGCGGCCATAGAAGCCCTTGGCGGCCTTGTAGACTTTCTTGTGCTTGGCGTGGGCGGTCACACCGCGTTTGACGCGAGACATGACAAATATCCTTCAGAGATGACTTCGGTTTCGGATCGCCGCGCGAATGCGGCGCGAGATGGCAGTGATCGCGGACGCGATCAGGCGTTCGGCAAGAAGTACTTCTTGACGTTGTCGCCGTCGGTTTTGAACAGCACGCGGGTGCCGCGGAGCTGACGGATCTGCTTCTTCGTCCGCTTGATCATGCCGTGACGCTTGCCGCGCTGGGCGTGCATCACTTTGCCGGTGGCAGTCACCTTGAAGCGCTTTTTAGCGCCCGATTTGGTCTTCAGCTTGGGCATTTGGCTCTCCTAATGGCCACAGAGATCCGCCCGCGAAGGCGGCTGGCCGTCAAAAATGCTCGTTAGAGCGTTGATTGTGCTCAGGTTTTACGAACAAGCGCGAAACCCGCACGAAACACCGCCACGGCAGCCCTTAATCAGCCGGGCGATGAAGGCTGGGCTTATGGCAGAGGACGAGCCAATTGGCAACGATGAACCGGTGGAACCTGCCCGGCGACTATCCGGAATTGCTGCCCTCATGTCCAAGTCTGTCGCCCGGAGCAGGACCAAAATGGCCCATTTTTCCCAGTTGCTTTCGTCTATGACCGATTTCGTCCGCCCGCGCCAACTGGCGCTGTTCGCCGTGCTCGCAACAGCTGCGCTGCCGTCGACTGCCGATGCCCGCGTCGGCAGCTATGACGGCGTCTGGAATGTCACCTTCGCCACCACACGGGGCAATTGCAGCTCCGGTTACAGCGTCCCGTTCGCCGTGACCGGCAGCCGGGTCTCGTCCGCCGGCGGGGGCCGGGTCTCCGGCAGGGTCAATCGCAGCGGCGCAGTCGCGGTCCAGGTCTCGGTTGGTGCGTCCCATGCCAGCGGAGGCGGCCGGCTCGCCCGCGTGAGCGGCACCGGGTCGTGGAAGGGAATCATTTCCGGAGACCAGTGCAGCGGCACCTGGCAGGCAACGCGGACCTGACTATCGCCAAGAAGGCGGTGCGCTCCCTCCCCCGCTTGCGGGGGAGGGTTGGGGAGAGGGTGTCTCCGCAACGGGATAGTCTTGCAGAGGAGACAGCCCTCACCCGGCGCTTCGCGCCACCCTCTCCCGCAAGCGGGCGAGGGTGCAGCAACGCTCGCGGCGTGCACCCCCGCACAAACAAAACGGCCCGCCGGAAATCCGGACGGGCCGTTGAATTATCAGTCCTGACAAACCGGCGTCAGCGCGGCGCCAGCACCATGACGACCTGACGGCCCTCGAACCGCGCGTCCTGCTCGACCTTGGCGAGCTCGGCGACGTCGGTCTTGATCTTGTCGAGCAGCTTGGTGCCGATCTCCTGATGCGCCATTTCGCGGCCGCGATAGCGCAGCGTGATCTTGACCTTGTCGCCCTCTTCGAAGAACCGCTGCATCGCGCGCATCTTCACGTCGTAATCGTGGTCGTCGATCATCGGGCGGAGCTTGATCTCCTTGATCTCGACGATCTTCTGCCGCTTGCGGGCTTCGGCGGCTTTTTTCTGGGCGGAATACTTATACTTCCCGTAGTCCATGATCTTGCAGACGGGAGGGCTGACGTTCGGCGAGATCTCGACCAGATCCATGCCGGCCTCCTGGGCCATGCGGATGGCCGCAACAGTCTCGACCGTGCCTTTGTTGTCACCGGCCTGATCGATCAGCTGGATCTGCGCATTGCGAATATCATCATTGATGCGCGGCCCATCTTTGCTGGCGACGGGCGGGGCTTTATTGGGACGGCGAATGGGTGGTTCTCCAAAGTTGTGAAAGAGGCTGCTATTTTGCAGGAAGATGTGTTGGCCGGCAAGCAATTCGCTCGGAGCGCGATCGAAAAACACTCAAATGCGAGGTATTTCGGCCACGCCTGGGCACGCTGACGGACATAGACACCTTGCTTCCGTTCCGCAAGCGTCCCAAAGGGGCAATGCCGGTATCCGGCGCTGCGGAATACGACCGGACAGCTCAAACCGTGCAGCCAGGGGAAACGTTCCATGACCCATGCAATTCCCGAGGCCGTGCCTAGCTCCATCGACGTGGGCGAGGGCACGTCAGCACGCAGGATCGCGGTACGCAGCCGGCCCGGGCAAGGGCCCGGGCTGCTCTGGCTCGGCGGATTCAAGTCGGACATGCAGGGCAGCAAGGCCCTGGCGCTGGACGGCTGGGCCCGGGATCATGGCCGCGCAATGGTCCGGTTCGACTATTCCGGCCACGGCGAATCCGGCGGCGATTTCGCTGATGGAACCATCGGCCGCTGGCTGCAGGAGAGCGTGGCGGTGTTCGAGCGCTTCTGCGAGGGCCCGCAGGTCCTGATCGGCTCGTCCATGGGCGGCTGGATGGCGCTGCTGCTCGCGCGCGAGATCAAGAAGCGGCAAGTGAAACAACAGGCCAAGGCGTCGCTGGCCGGTCTCGTCCTGATCGCGCCGGCGCCGGATTTCACCGAAGAGCTGATGTGGAAGAATTTTTCGTCCGCGGTGAAGCAGGAGATCGAGACCAAGGGCGTCTGGATGAGGCCGTCGGACTATGGCGACGGCTCGCCCTATCCGATCACGCGGAACCTGATCGAGGAGGGGCGCAATCATCTCGTGCTCGGCAGCGCCATCGATCTCGGCTGCCCCGTCCGCATCCTGCAAGGCGCGCAGGATCCCGACGTGCCCTGGCAGCATGCCTTCGCGCTGACGCACCGCCTGCCGGCAGACGATGTCGTGCTGACCATGATCCAGGACGGCGATCACCGCCTCTCCCGCCCGCAGGACATCGCGCGCATTCTTGCCGCGGTGGCGGAGATCGGGTGAAATTGCTCGCCAAGAATTCGATGTCATCGTCCGCGAAGGCGTACCGGATGCCCCGGTCAAGCCTATGGTCAAGCCGGGGCATGACTGAGCATGAGGAAGGAGAAACGCCAATGACCACCACCGCGATGCTGCGCGCGTTCTGCGATGCGGTCGAGCAGCGCAACGGCCGCGCGTTTGCCGAACTGTTCACCGAGGACGGCGTCTATCACGACGTCTTCTACGGCGCCTTCGCTGGCCGCGCGAAGATCGCGGAACTGATCGACGACTGGTTCTATCGCACGGCGACCGATTTCCGCTGGGACATGCATGACCCCGTCACCGACGACACCACGCTCTATGCGCGCTACACCTTCAGCTACAAATCAACCCTGCCGGAAGCAAACGGCGCGCGGGCGATGTTCGAGGGTGTGGCGATCATGACGCTGCGTGACGGCCAGATCGTGGGCTATCACGAGGTCGCCAACACCGCGCCGGCGTTCGTCGATCTGAAGTTTGCACCGGAACGGATTGCGAAGATCGTCGCCAAGCAGGGCGCCGAGCTGAAGGCGCGGCCGGAGATGCAGCGACATTTGAAGTAGCTTCTCCATTCGTCATTCCGGGGCGCGCCTCTTGGCGCGAGCCCCGGAATGACGAATGGAGAGCGTTGTCGCGCCGCTACCGCTTCGACGGATTCACGAGCGGCTTGCGCTGTGCCAGCGCCGCCACCGTCGCGGTGCCGATCGGACCCTGTTCGTCGTAGAGCCAGCATTCGCCGATCGCGACGCCGTCGGTGGCGTGATGATTCACCACCTCGAAGCCGATCCAGCTCGTCACCGGCAGACGATGCAGATAGATCGTCACGTCGCTGTTGATGTAGCCAAGCCCCTTGTCGCCGGCATTCGCAAACGGGCTGGCGAAATCGGCGCCGGTGGCGACATGGACGAACGGCGTCATCGGCGCGCCCGCAACGAGTTCGCGCACCTCGCTCATCCAGAGCCGGCGCGGACCGAGCGAGCCCATATGGCCGACGATCGGCCGCGTCGTCCATTTGCCGTTCATGCCGAGCCGGGGATCGGTGGGTTTGGGAATATCGGCCGGCTTCGGCGCGTCCCAGTTCGGCGGCGACCAGACGTTGCCGTCCGGATTTTGCGTCCGCCGCAACAGCTGGCACGAGGCGCGCGCCATGCTGACGCCGCCGGAGACGAGCTCCGCTTCCACCACGCGGATGCGCATTCCGTCGCGCACCAGGCGTGTCGTCACCTCGATCGGCTTGTCGATGGTCGGCAGCCGAAACATGTCGACGGTGAGCCGCGCCGGCACGAATTCAGGCCCGGAATAGCGCTCCTCGATGGCGAAGCCGAGCAGGCCGATGATGACGCGCCCGTGCAGTGATGTCGGATCCCACGGACCGTTGGCCACTTCCGTCGGATGGAATGTGTCGCCGTCACGGGTGAAGAAAGGCATGTTTGTCATGATGCGCGAGATTGCGGGAATGAGTGGGAAAATCAAGGGTGGTGAGAGCGAATGTCGTCGCCACAACAATCGCTGTCATCGCCCGGTCTTGATCGGGCGATCCAGTATTCCAGAGACGGCAGTGGGAGAGCCGAGAAGCCGCGGCGTACTGGATGCCCCGTTCAAGCCGGGGCATGACACCGAGCATTAGGAGGCGGCCTGCCACTCCTCACGAACGCTTTCGTCGTGCTCACTGGCAATGGCGTTTACGCTAAGCGCCTCGAACGCCTCCCGCGACATCAACTGCCCCAGCGCCCACACTGCGGCCCCGCGCACCAGCGGGCTCGCATCATCGAGCAATCGCCGCGCCTCTTCAGCCAGCGTCGCATCGCCGGAATTGCCGATCGCAATCAGCACGTTCCGCAAAAAGCGGTCGCGGCCGATGCGCTTGACCGGCGATTTCGTGAACAGCGCGCGAAACGCGGCGTCGTCGAGCCGTGCCAGCTCCGCAAGTTCAGGCGCGCGCAATTCGTCGCGCGCGGCAAGCTTGGCCTCGCGTCCTTCCTGCGCGAACTTGTTCCAGGGACACGCCGCAAGGCAGTCGTCGCAGCCGTAGATGCGGTTGCCGATGGCTTTGCGAAACTCGCGCGGGATCGGCCCCTTGTTCTCGATGGTCAGGTACGAGATGCAGCGGCGCGCATCGAGCTTGTAGGGCGCGGGAAACGCAGCGGTCGGGCAGATGTCGAGGCAGGCCTGGCACGAGCCGCAATGATCGATCTCGGCGTCGTCGCGCGGCAGCTCCAGCGTGGTGTAGATCGCGCCGAGGAACAGCCACGAGCCGAATTCGCGCGAGACGAGGTTGGTGTGCTTGCCCTGCCAGCCGAGACGCGCGGTTTGCGCTAAGGGCTTCTCCATCACTGCCGCGGTGTCGACGAACACCTTCACGTCCGATGGCGCGGTCGCCACCAGCCAACGCGCCAGCGCCTTCAGCCGCTTCTTGATGAGGTCGTGATAGTCGTCGCCTTGCGCATAGACCGAGATCGCCGCGCGCGTGCGCTGTTCGAGGATCGCGAGTGGATCCTGGTCGGGACCGTAATTGACGCCGAGCATGACCACACTGCGCACGTCGCTCCACAGCCCGCGCGGATCGACGCGGCGCTCCGGCTGAGCGGCGAGCCAGTCCATGTCGCCGTGACCGCCCGAGGCGATGAATTCGAGGAAGTATTTTCCGGCGTTCTCGATTGTGCCGGGTGCGGTGACGCCGATGCAATCGAAGCCGAGCGCACGCGCTTCGCGCGCAAGCGCCGTTTTCAGTTCAGTCGGATCGGAGCTCAGAAATCCAGGTCCACGTAGGTCCGCGACGCCGGCACGCCGGCCAGCCATTCGCTGAGGAGCGGACGGAACGACGGACGGGACTTCACCCGCGCGTACCACGCCTTTGCTGCGTCGTCCTCGCTCCATGGCACGTCGCCCAGATAGTCGATCGCCGAGAGATGCGCCGCGGCGGCGAGGTCCGCGTAAGTGAGCCGGTCGCCGGCGAGGAAATTACGCGTCTGCGCCAGCCAGCCGATATAGGCCAGATGATAGCGCACATTGGCCTTGGCGGCGCGCATCACGTCGGCCGAAGGTGGCCCGCCGCCGTTCTCCTCGCTCATGAAGCGCTTGTAGATGCGCTCCGTCACCAGCGGGTGCGAGACCTCCTCGAAGAACTTTTCGTTGAACCAGGCCATCAGCCGGCGCACCTCGACGCGCTCGGAGATCGTTTCCGGCATCAGGCGCTTGGGTCCCATCTCGGCACCATAGGCCTCGTCGACATACTCGGCGATGATCGCCGCGCCCGGGATCGGGGGCTGCTCGTCGTCGACCATCACGGGCGTCGTGCCTGCTGCATTGAGCAACAGAAACGCCTCGCGCCGTTCCCAGCTGCGCTCCTCGACCAGCTTGAGGTCGAGCCCGTATTCGCCCGCGATCAGGCGGATGAAGCGCGAATGCGGACAGAACGGATGATGAAACAGCGTAAACATGAAGCCTTTGACTATTTGATGGTGCTTAAGAATCCATCAATGTTTGTGCGGCGCCACACTAGTCCTTCAAAACCGCGAAGCAAGGGCGTGATTTCGCATTTTGCGATTGCGGCATGGGGGCGAATAGGCGAGAAGGGCCCCGCTTTTCCAGCCGAAATGGACCGTAAATATGTCAGATGCAATACGGGCAGTGATCCTCGGCATCATCGAGGGTGTGACCGAGTTCCTTCCCGTGTCCTCGACCGGCCACCTCTTGCTTGCGGAACGCTTCTTCCATCTTGGTGAAGGCGCCTTCTGGGATTCGTTTACGGTTCTGATCCAGTTAGGTGCGATCCTCGCGATCGTCGGACTTTACTTCAAGAAGCTGTGGGATGTCGTGATCGGCTTCTTCACGGGCGATGCTTATGCGCGCCGCTTCGTGATCGGCGTGCTGGTGGCGTTCCTGCCCGCCGTGATCGTCGGCCTCGTTGCCGGCAAATACATCAAGAGCGTGCTGTTCAATCCCTGGGTGGTGTGCTTCACGCTGATCGTCGGCGGCGCCATCCTGCTCTGGGTCGACAAGCTAGACCTCAAGCCGCGCGAGCATGACGCCACCCGGTTTCCGCTGCTGATGTATCTCTATATCGGCATCGCGCAATGCGTAGCGATGATCCCGGGCGTGTCGCGTTCCGGCGCCAGCATCGTCGCCGCGATGTTCCTGGGCGCCGACAAGCGCGCGGCGGCGGAGTTCTCGTTCTTCCTCGCCATCCCCACCATGATCGGCGCGTTCGCCTACGATTTCTACAAGAACCGGTCCGAGATGACGATGGACCACATGGGCATCGTCGCGATTGGCTTCGTGGTGTCGTTCATCACCGCGATCATCGTGGTCAAGACGTTCCTGGAATACGTCACCCGGCATGGCTTCGTGGTGTTCGCCTGGTGGCGCGTCATCGTCGGGACGCTCGGCCTGATCGCGCTGGCGCTGGGTCGTTAAGATTACCGGTCCGTAGCCCGGATGGAGCGCAGCGCAATCCGGGATCCTGCCACAAGCGACGCCGGCGCCGGATTGCGCTTCGCTCCATCCGGGCTACAGGGCCTGGCGATCTCACTCACGCCTTCAACGCAAAATAAGCTTTTGATCGGTAGGCAGTTTCCAAGGCAGGGCGGCGCGCGCCCGGCACAGGAGCTGAACCATGACCCTCGTCAGCGGCTGGGGGCGCTTCCCGGTCGTCGATAGCGATGTGCTGCGTCCGCGCTCGTTCGCGGCGGTCGGCGAGGCCGTCTCGTCCGGCACCGTCGCG
>NZ_JALBHA010000154.1:0-11997 GCF_023006445.1 Bradyrhizobium sp. SHOUNA76 | reverse complement strand
CAGTGCTGGCCGGGCAGGGCCGAGGCCAGGGGCAGCGCCGCGTCGTGGTAAAGGCTCGGATCGTGCGGATCAAGTCAGGCGACCTAGGGGCCGTGCGAGCTCACCTCCGCTACGTCCAGCGCGACGGCGTCACGCGCGAGGGCGAGCCGGGGGAGCTTTACGATGCCAGCAGTGACTGCGCCGATGGCAAGAGCTTTACGGAACGCAGCGCCGGCGACCGCCACCAATTCCGGTTTATCGTGGCGCCAGAGGACAGCGCTGAGCTGGCGGACCTGAAACCCTTCGTCCGCGACCTCATGCGGCAGATGGAGCAGGATCTAGGCACCAAGCTCGACTGGGTTGCCGCCGATCATTTCAACACCGGCCATCCCCATACCCACATCGTGCTGCGCGGCCAGGATGACCAAGGAAATGACCTCGTCATCGCACGCGACTATATCGCTCACGGCTTTCGGTCACGGGCTGCGGAACTCATCACGCGAGAGCTCGGCCCTGAAACGGAGATCGAGGTTGCGCGCAAGCTTCAGCAGGAGATCACGGCCGAGCGGCTCACGCGGCTTGACCGCAGTATCCTGCGAGATGCGCCGGACGGTGTTCTCGAACTAGGCGCGTTGTCTGGACGGGAGCCTGCCTGGCAAACAGCGCGGATCGGACGGCTGCGAACCTTGGAACGCATGGGCTTGGCCGAGGAGAGCAAGCCCGGCCGGTGGCAGATCAACCCGGAGCTAGAGCCCAGGCTCAGACGCATGGGCGAACGCGGCGACATCATCAAGACCCTGCACCGCGAGATGGCCGCGGCAGGAGTTACGCGGGCGGTCGGCAACTACGCGATCTTCGATCCGGAACGAAGCGATCGTCGCCTGGTCGGGCGGGTCATTGGCGAGGGCTTTGCCGATGAGCTGACGGAGCGCCGCTATGTCGTGATCGATGGGGTGGACGGGCGGATGCACTATGCGGAGCTTGGTATCCTTCGTGCTAACGACGAACCGCCTGTCCGGAACATGATCCTGGAGCTCCGGTCGCGCGTCGCCGAGCCGCGCGCGATCGATCGCACGATTGCAGAGATCGCCGCCCGCCATGGCGGCATCTACAGCGACCGCTTGCATCGGGAATTCGATCCGCAAGCATCCGGCGAATTTGTCGGATCCCACGTACGTCGCCTGGAGGCGATGCGGCGGGAAGGAATGGTCAGCCGGCTCGCCGATGGCAGCTGGAGCGTAGGACGGGATTATCTGGACCGGGCGCTTGAATACGAGAAACTCCAGCAAACGCGCAATCCGGTGCGGGCCGCGGTGCTGTCATGGCAACGGCTCGAGGATCTGCCGCAGGCGCTGGGCGCCACCTGGCTCGACCGCAAGCTTGTTAGGAAGGAGCCCGATGGGCTCGCATCGACCGGCTTTGGGGCGGAGGTGGAGACGGCGCTTCGAACAAGACGGCAATGGCTGATCGAGCAGGGGCTGGCGCGAGAGGAAGGCGGCCAGATGCGTTTTGCCCAGAACATGCTCGAGACGCTCGAGGCGCGGGAGCTCGCGAGGACTGCGGCCGAGATATCCGCGCGCACCGGCCTTGAACATGTCGACGTCAAGGCCGGTGACAAGATCGAGGGCGTCTACCGGCGCATGCTGACGCTGAACAGCGGGCGGTTCGCGCTGATCGAGCGATCCCATGAGTTCGCGCTGGTGCCGTGGCGGCCGGTGCTGGAGCGAGCGCGCGGGCAATTGGTCACCGGTCAGGCCGGCGGGGAGGGTATATCGTGGTCGATCGGCATCAAGCGTGGGATCGGACGATGACGGGGGACTTACTTTCGCTTGGGGGCTCGTCTCGCAAAACTCTCGGCGTCGGAGGTTTTGACCAGGACGGCACCGGGCTCGTCCACCGGAGCGGAGAGGTATTTGGCGCGCGCGATCTCCTCGATCTTCGATCTATTCTTGAGGAACGCTTCCACCCGACCCTCTTGTCCGAGACCATCGGCGCCGAAATGGTCGTCGAGCGCTTCGCGGCTGACTGCGCAATTGACCGCGCCGCCGAGCGCCTGGCCCTGGAACGTCACGACGTCGCGGCTGAAATCATAGCGAGCGGGGGGATTGTCGAAGGAAAGTTCGATGCCCGGAATGATCGAGCGAGGTGTGCCAATAGTCTTGAGCACTGCGTCCCGAAGGGTGGCCGAGAGCAAGGCAAGCCCCTCGAGCATCAACTGGCGCCATTTGGGGCCGCGGCCATGCGCTTCCTCCCAGGCCGATTTCAGCTCATGGGGGCGCTTTTCAACCAGAGCCGCGAACAAGGCCTCGGACTGCTGCAGGTCCTTGTCGCGTTTCGCAAACCCCTCCGGGCGCCTGCGGGAGACGATGAGCTTGTGGACGGCATAGCGCGCCGGGGCCGGCACGTGCACGTAGATGCCCGCGCCATGCAGGATGACCGCGGGCTCGGGATCGCGGATCAGGAAATCCAGGAAGCGCAGCGGCTGGGCATCCGTGTTCAGGGCGGGCAGCTTTTGAGGGCGGCCGGTCTCCTTGCCCTCGTGCGGCGTGAGAAAGTCGACGCGCAAGCCGCCTTTGGCGGCATAGCTGGTCACGCGCCGGCCATCAGATACGTGAGGGACGGCGCGAAAGGATTTGTCCACTTCCTTCAGCACGTCCAGAACAGGGGGCGTCGAGTCCTCGACAGCCACCGAAACGTTCTTGAACTGGGCAATGTCGACGTCGCCGGTCTGCAGCGAGCCGGAGGAGAGGCGAACGCCGAGCATGGCGCCATAGGCCTGGTAGGCGATCGTTCCAACGAGCACGCCGCGGAGCCGAAACACGCCGGCCTTGGCGAGTGCCGCGATCACATCGCCGATCTCGGGAAGGGGGCGAGGAAAACTGAACGAGCGGACAAGGGTAGACACGAGCGCGCGGCGCTCGCGTTCGTCCTCGCGAACCTCCTTGTGGTGGGCGATGCGCTCCAGGAGTTCGGGCGTCTCCGGGCCGACATAGCGCTGGGACCGCTCAATGCCGGTACCGGTCTGAAAGTACCAATATTTGCGGCCATTGATGCTCTTGGCCGTGAACGAGCCGTCGTCAGCGAAGGCCTCCTGGAAAGCCGCGTTGGCGGTACGCTCCAGCAGCTCGGCATAGGTCGTCTGGGCAATCAGGGAAGGGGCGGGCATGGTCGGTTCCGCATTTATACTCAGTTCGCGGATTGAGTATAACAGGCGCGGAACCCGGCGTCCAGCCGGCTTATACTCACTCTGCAAAATGAGTATAACGAGAATTAACCCTGAGTTTGAAGCCGAGTCGGCGCGTCCGGCCCATCAATTGGCCGTTTGGCTGGTTCCGTCGCTGACCTGCGTCCCGCAGCCTCCTGGGCGCGTCAAGGATCATCCAGTTTGAGCCGATAGCTCACCTTCTGTTGAAGCGCTGGATCATCCTCGCTGAGACTGGATGCAGATCTTTCTCGCCGTCGTGCGCCTGACGAACGTTGCTCCCGCTTCCCGGATGCGATTTTTATTTCGATTGAACGCAAAGCGCATCCGCCCCTTTCATCGCGCCGCTCACGTCGCGTGAGCAAGTGGGGCGAGCCGGATGTTTCCAGCAAAAATCTATGTCGGCCAGATCGCCGTCGTGCTCGGCATCGTCGTGGTCTCGACCTGGGGCGCAACGCAATGGACCGCTGCGGCTCTCGGCTATCAGCAGCGCCTTGGCGAACCCTGGCTTCTGATCGTCGGCTACCCCGTCTATCTGCCTTGGCGATTGTTCGAATGGTGGTTTGCCTTTGAAGCCTATGCGCCCGAGATCTTCGAGGAGGGCGGAGCCATCGCCGCCGGCGGCGGCCTCGCGGGCGCGCTCTTTGCGATCGTCAATTCGGTGTGGCGCGCGCGCCAGAGCCAGTTGGTGACCACCTATGGTTCGGCACGATGGGCCACGCCAAAGGAGATCAAGGCGGCTGGCCTGTTCGCGTCCAAGGGCGTTTTCCTGGGGCGCCTCGAGAACAACTATCTGCGCCACGACGGACCGGAACACGTCATGTGTTTTGCGCCGACCCGGTCGGGCAAGGGCGTTGGACTGGTGTTGCCTACATTGCTTTCGTGGACGTCATCTGCGGTGGTGCACGACATCAAGGGCGAAAACTGGGAGTTGACCTCCGGCTGGCGCTCGACGTTCTCGCATTGCCTCCTGTTCAATCCCACGGACTCGCGGAGCGCCCGCTACAATCCGCTGCTCGAAGTGCGTAAAGGGGCGGCCGAAGTCCGCGACGTCCAGAACATCGCCGACATCCTGGTCGACCCCGAAGGGGCGCTCGAACGCCGAACCCATTGGGAAAAGACCAGTCATTCGCTGCTGGTCGGCGTCATTCTCCACGTTCTCTATGCGGAGGAGAGAAAGACGCTCACTCGGGTCACCGAGATCCTGGCTGATCCGGCGCAGTCCTTTGAAAAGACGCTTCGGATCATGCTGGCGACCAATCATCTCGGCACCGAGGCGGAGCCGAAGGTGCATCCCGTCGTCGCCGCGACCGCGCGAGAGCTGCTCAACAAGTCTGAAAACGAACGCTCAGGCGTTCTGTCGACCGCCGTGAGCTTTCTCGGGCTCTACCGCGATCCCGTCGTCAGCCGAAACACCGAACATTGTGATTGGCGCATCGCCGACCTCGTCAGCGCCGACAAGCCAGTCACGCTCTATCTCGTCGTTCCGCCGTCGGACATCAGCCGCACCAAGCCGCTGATCAGGCTGATCCTCAACCAGATCGGTCGCCGGCTGACCGAGACGCTGAATACCAAGGCAGGAGACCGTACGCACCGCCAGCTCCTGATGATGCTCGATGAGTTTCCTGCCCTTGGGCGGCTCGACTTCTTCGAAAGCGCGCTCGCGTTCATGGCCGGCTATGGCATTCGCGCTTATCTGATCGCACAGTCGCTCAACCAGATCGCAAAGGCGTATGGCGAGAACAATGCGATCCTGGACAATTGCCATGTCCGCATTGCCTTTGCTGCCAATGACGAGCGCACCGCCAAGCGGATCTCGGAC
The DNA here is from genome assembly GCF_023006445.1 of Bradyrhizobium sp. SHOUNA76. NCBI lineage: Bacteria > Pseudomonadati > Pseudomonadota > Alphaproteobacteria > Hyphomicrobiales > Nitrobacteraceae > Bradyrhizobium > Bradyrhizobium sp. SHOUNA76. The sequence goes on along the minus strand of NZ_JALBHA010000154.1, from coordinate 6,994 downwards.
GCGCTCGGCACCGCGACCGAACTGCGGGCGCAGCGCAACTATGCCGGCCATCGGCTGGCTCCCTGGCTTGGCCATGTCATGGTCAGCCGTCAGGAGACCGCGCGTCCTTTGCTGACGCCGGGCGAAGTGATGCAGCTTCCGCCCAACCAGGCCATCGTGCTGGTGTCGGGGCTTGCACCGGTCCGGGCGATCAAGCTGCGGCACTATGAGGACGCAAACTTCGTCAGTCGTCTGCGCAAGGCACCGTCCTTGGCAGGCAACGAATATGCCGACCGGCCGCCGGTCCGCCTTGATGATTGGCACGGCGAAGTGCGCACCACCGACCTTCGCCTTGCGACCCTGCCATATCGCGAGCTCATGCAGGCGGGCGGCGAGGAGGGCGGCCTCAAGCAGCAATTGCCGTTGTTCGACGAGGCGGCGCCCGCGACGAACGAGCCTCGCGCCTTCGAGGAGCGATTGCTCGACGACGAGTCCGACGTCGCCGCCGACCGCAACCAGATGCAGAAGGCCGCAAGCGCCTCAAGCGCCGTACGCCGCGCCCATGCCGTCACCCGCGACGACGACGATCTTCTCCCCTCATTCTGAAGAGCCCCCCGATGAAACCGAAACTGTCGGCCTATGTCAGCGATAGCGTTGCGCAACGGCTTGAGCTCGCAGCCAAACGTCCCGGAGCCAACAAGTCAGCCATTGTCGAGGCTGCGCTTGATCGCTTCCTCAACCCTGAGCGGGACACGAGCGGCGATGCGGCGCTGATCCGAAGGCTGGACCGGATGAGCCGGCAACTGGAACGGGCCGACCGTGACGTGAGCGTCCTGGCGGAGACCATTGCGCTCTTCATCCGCTACTACCTGACCATCACCCCGCCATTGCCTTCCCAAGACCAGGACGCAGCGCGTGCTCTGGGACGCGAGCGATTCGAGATGTTTGTCGCCCAGGTCGGCAAACGCGTCGCCTCCGGCGGCCGCCTTGTCGCCGACGTCATGGACCGCGTCAGCGCCTCGAAGCCGGATCTGTTCACGCGGAACCTCGAGGAGGGCGCTCCTCTGGGCGCTGCCCAATCCAGCGATATCGGATCCCGCGCGCAGGAAGCGGCGGGCAAGCCGCCGGAGCATTCTCCGGCAGGGCGAGAGGAGGTCGGCAATGTCTGATCTCCTCTCGCCAGAAACTCGCGAACGGCGCCGCGGCATGCTGCGGACCGCGATGGGACCTGCAATCGCGCTCGCCCTGGAAGAACCTGATGTCGTCGAGGTCATGGTCAATCCCGATGGAAGGCTTTGGCTTGACCGGCATGGGACGGGCCGCGCTGATACCGGTGTCGTTCTGACGCCGCAGGAGTCCGAGCGGATCATCCGTCTAGTCGCCAGCCATGTGCGGGCGGAAGCGAGCGGTTCCTCTCCCATCGTCTCGGCTGAACTGCCCGAAACCGGCGAGCGCTTTGAAGGTGTCTTGCCGCCAGTTTCGCTTGCGCCGTGCTTTGCGATCCGCAAGCCCGCAACGACGACGTTCCGTCTGTCCGACTATGTCAAGGCGCAGATTGCTTCGCCATTGATGGCAAAAGTGCTGACCGCTGCGGTCACCGAGGCGCGCAGCATCCTGATCGCCGGCGGCACCGGCTCGGGCAAGACGACGCTTGCCAATGCGCTTCTTGCCGAGATCGCCGGCCTCGAAGAGCGGGTGGTGATCATCGAGGATACCCGTGAGCTGCGCTGCGATGCCAAGGATGCCGTGACGCTCCGGACCAAGCCAGGAGTGGCGAGCCTTGCCGATCTTGTTCGTTCCACGCTGCGCTTGCGGCCAGACCGCATCATCGTTGGTGAGGTCCGAGGCGCCGAAGCCCTCGATATGCTCAAGGCCTGGAATACAGGCCACCCCGGCGGGATAGCCACGGTCCATGCCAACTCGGCACGCGCTGCACTCTACCGGATCGAGCAGCTCATCCAGGAAGCGGTCGCAACAGTCCCGCGCCGGCTGATAGCCGAGGCAATCGACCTGATCGTCTTCATCAAAGGGCGGGGCCCGGCACGGCGCGTTGAGGCCGTCGCCGAGCTCAAAGGCCTCGATCCGTCAGGCGACTACCTGCTCGAGACCCCGCCCGGACTCCCAAACACCTCCCATCGCCCCTGACCTGAAGGAGACTGCAATATGTCAATACGACTGCGCCTAAACGTGCATTCGCGCCTGCGTGGCTTCTGCTCGATCCGCGGGCTTCCCTTGATGGAGCTCGGCGCGGCCTCGGCCTGCATGCTCCTCAGCGTCTCGGCGGCGCGCGCCGCGGGTTCTGGCATGCCGTGGGAAGCCCCGCTCGAACGCGTCCTGGAATCCGTGCAGGGACCCGTCGCCAAGATCGTCGCTGTCATCATCATCACTGTGACCGGCATCTCGCTGGCCTTTGGCGACACCTCAGGCGGGTTTCGCAAGATGGTCCAGGTCGTGTTCGGCCTCTCGATCGCTTTCGCCGCGAGCTCCTTCTTCCTGTCGTTCTTCTCGTTCGGTGGCGGAGCACTGATCTGATGCGCGCTGAAGGTTTTGAACTCGTGCTTCACCGCTCATTGACCGAGCCCATCCTGATCGGCGGCGCGCCGCGTGCCGCCGCCATCCTCATCGGGACACTCTCCGCCGTGCTGGCGCTCGGCCTGCGGCTCTGGCTGGCTGGCCTCGTGCTCTGGGTCATCGGCCACAGCGCGGCCGTTTGGCTCGCCAAACGCGACCCGGCCTTTGTCGAGGTCGCCATCCGTCACACCAAGCACAAAGGGCGGCTCGCATGCTGAACCTGAGAGAATTCCGCGGCGATGCCTATCGGCTGGCGGATTGGTTGCCATGGGCTTGCCTGGTCGCTCCAGGCGTCATCCTCAATAAGGATGGCAGTTTTCAGCGGACGATACGCTACCGCGGGCCGGACCTCGACAGTGCCACCGAGGCCGAACTGATGAGCGTCACTTCACGCGTCAACAACGTCTTGAAGCGTTTCGGGTCGGGCTGGGCTCTCTTCTTTGATGCCACGCGCATTCCAACTGGCGAATATCCGCGGTCGGAATTCCCCGATGCGGTGTCCTGGCTGGTGGATGAAGAGCGGCGGGCCGCGTTCTCCGGCGCCGCTGGGGTGGCGTGGGAGGATCCGTCGCGCCCCGGTGGGCAGCATTTCGAGAGCGTGCTGCATCTGACCTTGATGTACCTGCCGCCTGCCGAAACGGTCTCGCGCCTCGAAGGCCTATTTCTCGAGCGCCCCAAGGAGAGGCATAGCACTGGCGGGAAGGGGAAGCGCGTTCGTCGCGGCCAATCGGTCGAGCGCCCTCCGCAAGGCGACATCCAGGACGGCGAGATTGACGAGCAGCAGAGATTTGACAGCAACGAGAAAGGCTATCGCGATCATCTTCAGAGGTTCGTCCAGGAAACCGACCGGGCGATCGATCTGCTCTCGTCAGTCTTGCCCGAGATCTGGCCCCTCAACGATAAGGAGACGCTCACCTATCTTCATAGCTGCGTCTCGACCAAGCGTCACCCGGTCAGCGTTCCCAAGATACCAGCCTATCTCGATTGCTTCTTGAGCGATGAGCCGTTGACCGGTGGATTGTCCCCGGCGATCGGGCGGAGCCATCTGCGCGTACTGACTGTCCTTGGCTTTCCGCATGTCACGTTTCCTGGCCTGCTTGATGAACTGAACCGGCTTGGCGTTGCCTACCGCTGGGCCACGCGGTTTATTCCACTCGATCGAACCCAGGCCAACGCGACGCTGTCGCGCTACCGGCGGCAATGGTTTGCCAAGCGGAAGTCGCTTGCTGCGATCCTCAAAGAAGTCATGTTCAACGAGCAGGCCGCGCTGCTCGACACCGACGCGAGCAACAAGGCGCTCGACGCCGACGCGGCGCTCTCCGAACTTGGCGACGATCTGGTCGCCTTCGGCTACATCACCACGACCGTCACGGTAAGCGACGACGACTCGCATCAAGCGGACGAGAGGATCCGCGCGGTCGAGCGAGTGATCAATAGCCGTGGTTTCACCGCGATCCGCGAGAGCGTCAATGCGGTTGAGGCCTGGCTCGGAGGCCTGCCGGGCCAAGCCTATGCCAATATCCGCCAGCCGATCGTTCACACCCTGAACCTCGCCCATATGTGCCCATTGTCGGCGGTATGGGCTGGACCCGAGCGCTGCGAGCACCTTGATGGACCGCCGCTTCTGATTGCCAAGACCAAGGGCGCGACACCGTTCCGGTTGTCGCTCCACGCCGGCGACGTCGGGCACACTATCATTGTAGGTCCCACGGGCGCCGGCAAGTCGGTCCTGCTGTCGATGCTGGCGCTTCAATTCCGGCGCTATCCGAACGCGCAGCTGATCACGTTTGACAAGGGCCGGTCGGCACGGGCCACCACGCTGGCGCTGTCGGGGGCGTGGTACGAGCTAGGTGCCAAGGGTGGCATCGCCTTTCAGCCGCTCAAGGATGTCGCTGAGGAGGGCGCTCGGCTCTGGGCGCTCGACTGGCTCTGCGACGTGCTCGCCCATGAGCGCGTGACCTTGACGCCCGAGGTCAAGGAGACGCTCTGGTCGGCGCTGCGGAGCCTCGGGTCTGCGCCCGTCTCACAGCGGACAATGACCGGACTCGTCGCGCTGCTTGCCCGCGACGCGCTGCGGCAGGCATTGCAGCCCTACACGCTCGAAGGACCTTACGGGCGCTTCCTGGATGCGGATGCAGACCGCCTTTCCGGGGCGGACGTGCTCACCTTCGAGATGGAAGAGCTGATGGCGTTGCCCGGCCTGGTGGCGCCCGTCCTGACCTATCTTTTCCACACCCTTGAAGACCGCTTCGACGGCCGGCCCACGCTTCTTGTGCTGGATGAGGCCTGGGTGTTTCTGGACGACCCGCTGTTCGCGAGCCGCATTCGCGAATGGCTGAAGACGCTGCGCAAGAAGAACGTCTCGGTTATTTTTGCGACCCAGTCGCTTGCCGATATCGCCGACAGCCAGATTGCGCCCGCGATCATCGAGTCCTGTCCAAGCCGCATATTCCTGCCGAACCCGCGTGCGCTGGAGCCGACCCAGACAGAGACCTATCGCCGGTTTGGCTTGAACGAGACTCAAATCAGCCTGATCGCGGAAGCGTTTCCCAAGCGCGACTATTATCTGCAGTCCCGCGCCGGCAATCGCCTGTTCGAACTCGGCCTCGGACCGGTGGCGCTCGCCCTGGTCGCGGCATCCTCGCCCGAGGACCAGCGAGCGATCGACGCCGTCCTGGCCCGCTCCGGTCCCCATCACTTTGCCAAGCGCTATCTCGCCGAGCGAGACATGCACTGGGCAGCCAATCTCATCAGCACCTTCGAACAAGCCCACGAGGCCTGACCTCAACCTCAATCACCGGAGTCTTCCATGCTCGAACGTTTCGGCCGCGCGCTTACGGGTACAACCTCAAGAATTGTCATCGCGACGCTACTATCTTTCGTCATTGCCGTGAACGGGTCGCGACGGCTCGGAGCGTTCGATATCGTCTTTGATCCGACGAACTACAGTCAAAATCTACTGACTGCCGCACGTGCTCTTGATCAGATCAACAATCAGATCAGGAGCCTGGAAAACCAGGCGCAGTCGCTGCTCAATCAGTCCAAGCATCTCGCGAGCTTGCCCACGAGTGTGGTCGGTCAGCTCACTTCGACCATCACTCAGATGAATGGCTTGATTGCTCAGGCTAAAAACCTCTCATTCGACGTTCAGAAGACCCAGCAGGATTTTGAGCGCCTGTATCCTCGCCAATATGCGGCGGCCACCTCGTCCGACAAGATGGTTCTGGACGCGACGTCGCGCTGGGATAACAGCTACGACGGACTGAAGCAGTCGCTTGCCATCCAATCGGCGATCGTCAGCTCTCTAGACCAGGATGGCCAGACGCTTCGAACGCTGATGGCGAATTCGTCCGCTGCAGTGGGTTCCCTGCAAGCTCAACAATCCGGCAATGAGCTGCTCGGCCTCCAGATCAAGCAGTCGTTGCAGACCCAGGCTCTCCTGGCAACCCAGGCGCGCGCGGACACGTTGCGGGCGGCTGAACAGCAAGCGTCGTCTGCCGCTGCGAAGGAGCGCTTTAACCGCTTCATCGGCGATGGCCATGCCTACGCCGGTGGAAAGTAGGTGAGGGCGCCATGGCTGATCTCTCCGTCATTGACCGCTTCACCGAGACATTCTCGCGCTACATCGATTCCGGCTTCGGGCTCCTGTCGGGCGATGTCTCATTCCTGAGCTCCTCGTTGATCGGCATCGACCTGACGCTTGCCGGACTTGCCTGGAGCATGCGCGCCGACGACCACATCATGGTCACGCTCGCCAAGAAGGTGCTCTATGTCGGCGCGTTCGCGTTCATCATCGGCAACTTCAAGAGCTTTGCCGATATCGTCTTTGCGTCCTTCTCCAGTATCGGTCTGAAGGCGGCCGGCGGGAGCTTGAGCGCCGCGGACCTGGCGCGGCCAGGCTTTGTCGCTTCCGCCGGGTTTACGGCCGCTCATCCTCTTCTGGAGGAGACCGGGCAATTCTCGGGCTTTGATGTCCTGACAAACCTGCCGACGATCCTGATCCTGCTGTTCTGCTGGATCCTGATCGTGCTCGCTTTCTTCGTCCTCTCGGTGCAGCTCTTCGTCACGCTGATCGAGTTCAAACTGACGACGCTCGCAAGCTTCATTCTCGTGCCGTTCGCGCTGTGGGGAAAGACCGCGTTCCTTGCGGAAAAGACCCTCGGCAACGTGGTCGCCTCAGGGGTCAAGGTGATGGTTCTTGCGATCATTATCGGCATCGGCTCGACCATCTTCGGTCAGCTCGCGAGCACGTTGACGCGCCCGGTCGACATTGTGTCGGCCATGAGCCTGTTGCTGGCGGCGCTCTCGCTGTTTGGCCTTGGCATCTTCGGCCCAGGAATCGCGGCCGGATTGGTCTCTGGCGCGCCCCAGCTTGGCGCCGGTGCAGCTGCCGGAACGGTGGCGGGCGCGGCTGCTGTCGTGATTGGCGGCGGAGCGGCCGCCG
>NZ_JALBHA010000153.1:0-12045 GCF_023006445.1 Bradyrhizobium sp. SHOUNA76 | reverse complement strand
CCGGGCGGAACCGTCGCGCGCGGCGCGGCGTGACCCCTCCGCCCGACGCGAGGCTCGTGATATCCACAACCGTCCCCGGTCCAGTACGGACCAGCGCAATCATCGCGAATATCGCAACAGGCCGTTAAGGTGGAAGTGAGAGGTTTGCTCCAATTTGGAGCAAACCTGATGGTCACGAGCCGCGAACTCGGCAAGACGCGTCTTCCGCTCTGGGCGGCAGGGTTTGTCGTGCTGATTTGCGTTGCGATCCTGGGCCTGAGTGCCTGGCGCGAATGGGAAGCGCGCGAGGCCGACCTCAGGAACGCCGAAGTCGACGTCGCCAATCTGGCCCATGCCCTGGTCCAGCATGCGGACGACACGTTCGAGCTCGTCGATACGCTCCTGGTCGGGCTGGTCCATCGGCTCGAACTCGACGGAACGGGACCGGACACGATCGCAAAGCTCCAGGCCTATCTCCCCACGCGCAAATCATCGGACCGCATCCGCGGCATCTTCGTCTATGACGCGAGCGGCCGGTGGCTTGCCACGACCGAGCGCCTCGACTTCTCCAAGCTCAACAACAGCGACCGCGAATATTTCCGGCGCCATCGCGACTCGCCGGACCCGGGCACGCTGATCGGACCTCCGATCAAAAGCCGCGCCGGAGGCCAATGGATCATCACCGCGTCCCGCCGGATCAACGATTCCGACGGCGGCTTCGCCGGCGTTGCTCTGCTCACGATCGACGTTAGCTATTTCGCCAAGTTCTACGAGCGGTTCGACATCGGCCCGAACGGCTCGGCGTCGCTGCTCAACAACAGTGGCATCATGCTGGCGCGCAGCCGCGACGAGAGCGGCGCCTTCGCCGGACGCGACCTGTCCAATGCGCCGTTGTTCAAGGGGTGGAAAAGCCGCCCCGCCGCGGCGGTCTACTATTTCAAGTCGCCGCTCGATGGCGTGCAGCGGCTGAGCTATTACCAGCGCAGCAGCCGCTATCCCCTGATGGTGCTGGCGAGCAAGTCGCAGGACGACGTGCTGGCCCCCTGGCGGAGCGCGGCAGCCGCGCGCATGACCTTCGTCGTCGGTCTCGTCCTGCTGATCGCCGTGATCGGCTACTACCTTGTCCGCCAGTTGCTGCAGCGGCAACGCACGGCACAGGCCCTCGTCGCCAAGGAAGCCAATTTCCGCCTGCTGGCCGAGCAATCCAGCGACATGGTGACCCGCATCGGGCTGGATAACCGGCTGCTCTACGTCTCTCCGTCCTGCGCGCGCATCACCGGCTGGTCGGCCGAAGAACTGCTGGGCACGTCGGCCCTGGCCGGCATTCACGCGGACGACATGGAGCGGGTAGAGCAAGCCATCGCCGCGCTGAAGAATGGCGAAGCCGAGGAGGCGAGGTTCGTCTATCGCCAGCGCCATCGCGACAAGGGCGAAATCTGGGCCGAGGCGGCGCTGCACGTGACCCTGGCGTCGGACAGCGGCGCGATCGACGGCGTCGTCGCGGTCGTGCGTGACATGACCGAGCAGAAGGACCTTCAGGACAAGCTCGCCTCGCTGGCGACGACCGACGGCCTCACGGGTCTTGCCAACCGGCGCGCATTCGACGAGCGCCTTGCCGACGAATGGGCGCGGTCCCGGCGCGACGGCACGCAGCTCTCGCTGCTGCTGATCGATGTCGATCATTTCAAGAAGTTCAACGACCATTACGGACATCAAGCGGGCGACGCCTGCCTGCGCGCGCTCAGCCGCATACTATCGGCTCAGGCCAGGCGCCCGGCCGATCTCGCCGCGCGTTATGGCGGTGAGGAATTCGCCGTATTGCTTCCGAACACCGGCCCTGACGGCTGCGCCGAGGTCGGCGAGGGAATTCGCCAGGCGCTGCACGAGCTCGCCATGCTGCATGGGCAAAATCCGCCGACCCGGCTGGTGACTGCGAGCCTCGGCGGCGCATCGGCTGTTCCGTCCGAGACCACGATGGACTGCAGCACGCTGGTCGCCGCCGCCGACCGCGCGCTCTACGCCGCCAAGGACGGCGGCCGTGACCGGCTGGTGATGTCGGGACAGGTCATACCATGGCCCGCGAAGACGGCTTGACGGGATCGGCCGGCGTTTGTCGCGCACGTTCCGGCACGATATGATTCGGATCGCGGCCGGATGTTCGGCCGATCCGAGAGTGTCCGCCGTGACTGATGGGATCAAGCTCGTCCTCTTCGACATGGACAACGTCCTGTGCGACTACGACAGGGGCAAACGTGTCGCGCGTCTGGCGGAGCTTGCGGGATCAAGCAGCGAGACCGTCCACCAGGCGATCTGGGACAGCGGATTCGAGCTCCTCGGCGATTCCGGCGCGCTCGATGCCACCGACTATCTGCGCGGATTCGGCGAGCGCATCGGCTATCCGCTGTCGCTCGACGAATGGGTCGAGGCGCGGCGCCGCTCGATGCGGGCGGATCGCGCGATGCTGGAAATTGCCGCGAGCTTGCGCAAGACCGTCGATATCGCCGTGCTGACCAACAACACCACGCTGGTCGCGGACCACATCGACACGCTGCTGCCGGAGCTGCGTCCGCTGTTCGGCGCGAATATCTACACCTCGGCCCAGTTCAAGACCGCGAAGCCGGACCCGCGCTGCTACCGTCTCTGCCTGTCCGAGCTGCAGGTGGCGCCCGCGACCGTTCTCTTCATCGACGACCTCGCGCAGAATGTCGCCGGAGCGAAGGAAGCCGGTCTCCTGGCGCATCATCACACCACGCCGGAGGCTCTGAGGCAGGCGCTCGCAATGCACGGCCTGCTCGAGGCGTCATGAGCAGACGCCGAATCAGGCAAGCTCCGCGCCGCGCCGCTCCGGAACCAGCGCGAGCAGCGCCACGACATCGAGCAAATAGAGCAGCGCCAGCGCACCGATCGCCGTCGGAAAGCCGTAGGATGCGCTGATCAGGCCGACCACCAGCGGACCGAACCCCGCGACCGCGCGGCCGATATTGAAGAACACGTTTTGTGCAGTCGCCCGCGAAGCGGTCGGATAGAGCTCGCTCATCAGCGCCCCGTAGCCGCCGAGCATGCCGTTGACGAAGAAGCCCATCACGGCTCCACCGATCAACAGCGCGGTTGCGGCAGTCAATTGCGAATAGACCAGCACCATGACGGCTGCGCCCAGCATGTAAGTAAGGAACGCAGGACGGCGACCGAAGCGATCGGCCGCATGGCCGAACAGAAAGATGCCAAGCGCCATGCCGGCAATGGTGACGGAGGTCCAGACTGCCGATTGGGTGAGGCCATAACCGAACCGCGTCGAGAGATAGTTCGGCAGCCAGATCATGATGCCGTAATAGCCGAAATTCTGCACCGAGCAGAGGATGACCATGGCAAGGCTGATCTTTGCCGTCTCTCTGTCGGCGACGAGCGCGCGAAGCGAGGCGACGGCATCCGTCGTCGTGGCTCTGCGTGCCAGGAAGATGTCGGGTTCGTGCAGCCTGCGCCGGATCACATAGGCAGCCAGAGCCGGAAAGAGCCCGACCGCGAACATGCCGCGCCAGCCGATGAGAGGCAGGAGGATCGGCGTCACCAGCGCCGCACAGAGCACGCCGAATTGCCAGCCGAGACCGACATAGGAGGTCGCCCGCGCCCGCTTGTCCGACGGCCAGGCCTCGGCGACCAGCGCCATGCCTATGCCGAATTCGCCGCCGAGCCCGATGCCGGCGATGGCCCGGTAGATCATGAGATCCCAATAGCCCTGGGCCAAGGCGCATAGTCCCGTGAAGACCGCAAACAGGACAATGCTCCAGGTCAGGACGCGGACCCGGCCGAGCCGGTCGGACAGCAGGCCGAAGACGAAGCCACCGAGCACCGCCCCGACCAGTGTCGCGGTCACCAGCGAGGCAGCCTGCGGCTGTGTCAGATGAAGGTCTTTCGAGATCGCCGTCAGCATGAAGCCCAGGATGAGCAGATCGAACCCATCCATGCCGTAACCCAGCGCAGATCCCCACAACGCCCGGCGCGCATCGGCGCCGATTTTGGAGGCTCGAGTCGAAAGCAGCTCCGCTTCAGTCACGATGAGACCGGTATCATGGATCTGACTCACGTTCCCCTCCCCGCACCAATCCGTCGCAATCGCCTGCCGGCGTCAGGCCAGATGACACGCCACGAAATGCCCCCCAGCGCCCTCCTTCAGCACGGGCGCGCTCTCGGCGCAGCGCGGCTGGGCGATGGGACAGCGGGTGTGGAAGTGGCAGCCCGACGGCGGCTTCATCGGGCTCGGCACGTCGCCCTTGAGGCGGACGCGCTCGCGCTTGAGCTTGGGATCGGGCACCGGCACCGCTGACAATAGCGCCCTGGTATAGGGATGCTGCGGGTTGCGGTAGAGATCGCTCGCTTTCGCCAACTCGACGATGCGGCCGAGATACATCACCGCGACGCGGTCGGAGATGTGCTCGACCACGGAGAGGTCGTGCGCGACGAAGAGATAGGTGAGGTTCAGCTCCGCCTGGAGGTCTTCCAGCAGGTTGATGACCTGGGCCTGGATCGACACGTCGAGCGCCGAGACCGGCTCGTCGCAGACGATCAGCTTCGGCTCGACTGCGAGCGCGCGCGCGATCACGATGCGCTGGCGCTGGCCGCCGGAGAATTCATGCGGATAGCGCCGCATGTGCTCGGCCTTGAGCCCGACCTTGACCAGCAGGCCCGCGACACGTTCCTCGCGCTCACTGGCGGAAGACGCGAGATTGTGGATGGTGAAGGCCTCGCCGAGGATCGCGCCGACCGTCATGCGCGGATTGAGCGAGGCGAACGGGTCCTGGAACACCAGCTGCATGTTCCGGCGCATCGCGCGCAGGTCATTGCCGCCGAGCTGGCGTACGTCCTGGCCGTCGAAGGTGACTTCGCCGTCGGTCGGCTCGATCAGGCGCAGCACGCAACGTCCCGTGGTCGACTTGCCGCATCCGGATTCGCCGACGAGACCGAGCGTCTCGCCGCGGTTGACCGAGAACGACACGCCGTCGACCGCATAGACGGTGCCGACCTGGCGCGACAACAGGCCACCGAGCACAGGGAAATGTTTCTTCAGGCCGCTGACGCGCAGCAAGGGCTCGCTCATGCCGCGCCTCCCAGATTTGTATCCCCGAGATGACAGGCCATGCGATGGCCAGGCGAAACCTCGCGCAGCAACGGCTCCTTCTCGGTGCAGACACTCATGGCGAATTTGCAGCGCGGCGCGAAGCGGCAGCCGACCGGCGGATTGATCAGGATCGGCACCGAGCCGCCGATCGCCTCGAGCCGCGTCTTGTGCTCGCTGTCGAGATCGATGCGCGGGATCGAGCGGATCAACCCTTGCGTATAGGGATGGCGGGGATTGCCGAACAGCTCGTCGACCGGCGCCTCCTCCACCACCTTGCCGGCGTACATCACGACGACGCGCTGCGCGGTCTCGGCGACCACGCCCATGGCATGGGTGATCAGCATCACCGCCATGCCGAAGCGCTCCTTCATGTCCTGGAGCAGGTCGAGGATCTGCGCCTGGATGGTGACGTCCAGCGCGGTGGTGGGCTCGTCGGCGATGATCAGCTTCGGCTTGCAGGCCAGCGCCATCGCGATCATCACGCGCTGGCGCATACCGCCGGAGAACTGGTGCGGATAATTGTGCACGCGACCTTCGGCATTCGGGATCTGCACCAGCTTCAGCATCTCGATGGTGCGATCGAGCGCCTGCTTCCTCGTCACGGCCTCGTGGCGGCGCAGGCTCTCGGCAATCTGCTCGCCGATGGTGAGCACCGGGTTGAGCGAGGTCATCGGCTCCTGGAAGATGAAGCCGATCTCCTTGGCCCTGATTTCGTCGAGCTGACTGCTGGTCAGCGGCACGAGATCGCGGCCCTCGAAGATGATCTGGCCCGCCGCGATCCGGCCCGGCGGCATCGCGATCAGCTTCAGGATCGACATCGCGGTCACGGTCTTGCCGCAGCCGGATTCGCCGACGACGCAGAGCGTCTCGCCCCGGTTGATGGAGATGTCGACGCCATCGACGGCCTGGAGGATGCCGTCGTCGGTGGAGAAGTGGGTTTTCAGGCCCTTGATCTCGAGCAGCGGCGCCATCAGATCACCCGTCGCGCATCGAGCGCGTCACGCAGGCCGTCGCCGATGAAGTTGATGGCGACCACCGCGATGAAGATCGCGCCGCCCGGAAACAGCGCCCAGTGCGGACCGATGTCGAGGAAGTCCTTGGCGTCGTACAGCAGGCGCCCCCAGGTCGGCGTATCCGGCGGGAAACCGAGGCCGAGGAAGGACAGCGTCGATTCCGCGATGATCGCGGCGGCGACGTCGATGGTGCCGGCGATGATCACCGGGCCGAGCGCATTCGGCAGGATATGCCGCACCACCTGCCGCACCGGGCTGGCGCCGAGTGCCCGTGCCGCCTCGACGAACTCCTTTTCGCGGATCGACAGGAACTGCGCGCGCACGAGCCGCGCCACCGGCATCCAGCGCAGCCCCCCGATCACGAGCACGATCAGGATGAAGATGCCGCCTTCCGGACCAAATACCTGCTTCAGCCCATCGCGGAACAGATAGATCAGCAGCAGCAGCAGCGGCAGTTGCGGCAGCGACAGGAACAGGTCGGTGAGCCACATCAGGCCGTGCCCGAGCGCACCGCGCGACATGCCGGCCAGCGCACCGATCAGGGTGCCGATGAAGACGGAGACCAGCATCGCGGCGAGGCCGACCGCGAGCGAGATGCGGCCGCCATAGATCATGCGCGCCAGAATGTCCTGGCCGAGATCATCGGTGCCGAAGGGATGGGCGAGCGAGGGTCCTTGCAGGCCCGCGACGATGTCGATCTCGTTGATCTTGATGCGCCAGACGAAGGGCCCGACCACGACGGCGAGCACCAGAACGAGGAGCAGGAAGGCGCTGACGACGGCGAGCTTGTGGCGGCTATAGCGCCGCCACGTCTCGCGCCAGGGCGAGTAGACGCGCCGCTCAGCGGAGGGAGATGCGAGGGTCAAGCCAGCCATAAAGAACGTCCGCGATGAGATTGAACAACACGACCAGGCACGCGAAGACGAAAGTCACGGCCATCACCACCGGCGTGTCGTTGGACAGGATCGAAGAGATCAGCAGCGAGCCGATACCGGGGATGCGGAAGATCTGCTCGGTGACGATGGCGCCGCCGAACACGGCAGGCATCTGCAGCGCGATCAGCGTCACGACCGGGATCATGGCGTTGCGCATCACGTGCTTGACGATGACCTTGGCCTGGCCGAGGCCCTTGGCGCGCGCCGTGGTGACGTAATCGAGCCGGATCACATCCAGCATCGCCGATCGCACGAAACGCGTCATCGACGCCGCCTGGAACAGGCCGAGCACCGCCACCGGCATGATCGCCTGGCGGATCATCTCCAGCACCCAGCGGATGCCGGTGCCCTTGATGTCGGTGGTATAGACGAACGGCAGCCAGTCCAGCGTGACCGAGAAGATCAGGATGAACAGGATGCCGGTGAAGAAGGTCGGCAGCGAGAAGCCGACGAAGGCGAGCGTGTTCGCGATCTGGTCGAACAGCGAGTACGGCTTGGTCGCGGCATAGACGCCGACCGGGATCGCTATCAGCAGGGCCAGGATCTGCGCCGAGCCGATCACATAGAGCGTGGCCGGCAGGCGCTGGAGAATCAGCGTGTCGACGTCCATCCGGCTGACGAAGGAGAAGCCCCAGTCGCCGTGCAGCATGGCGTTGAGCCAATGCAGGTAGCGGAGGTGAATCGGATCGTCGAGGCCGAACTTGGCCCGAAGCGCGGCCTGCACTTCGGGCGGAACGTTCGGGTTGGTCGCCAATTCGGAGAACGGGTCGCCGGGCGCGAGCGCAAGCACGACGAACAGCACGACCGAGATTCCGAGCAGGCTCGGAAGCGCGATCAGGAGGCGACGTAGAACGTATTGACTCATGAGGGAAAGCCCCCGTCTAGCGCTGGGGGATCATTCCTCGCGGTACCAGTCGAACAGATTGTCGGTCTCGTTGGCCCAGCCGGAGATTACCGGCCGCAGCGTGTTCGAGGCCGCCTCCACCTTGAGCCGGTGCTGCGCAGGAATGAACACGGTGTCCTGGAACAGCAGATCGTTGGCCTTGACATAGAGCGCCGCGCGCTTGACCGGATCCATCTCGCCGTCGGCGGCGTCGATGGTGGCGTCGTACTCCTTGTTGACGTAGCGCGGGAAGTTGGTGCCCTGCCACTTGTTCTCCTTCGTCGCCACGTTGCTCGAATGATAGCGGCGCATGTGCTGGGCCGGATCCGGCTGGCTCATCGGGATCTGGAACATCTCGATGTCGGCATAGAACTTGGCATAGGTGTCGGGATTGGCGACGTCCGACGAGAAGAACACCGATGCCACGACCGACTTCAGCTCGACGTCGATGCCGGCCTTCTGACAGGCCTGCTTGACGATCGCCTGGGTCTTCTGGCGCGGACCGTTGATCGAGGTTTGGTACACGAGCTTCAGCTTCTTGCCATCCTTCTCGCGAATACCGTCCGCGCCGGGCTTCCAGCCGGCATCGTCGAGGATCTTCGAGGCCTTCTCGACGCTGAATTCCCACGAGGTGTTCTTGGAGACGAACTTTTCGGGGCCGTTGAGGAAATTCGCGGTGGTGCGGCCGGCACGGCCGTAGATTGCCTTCTTGATGGAATCGCGATCGACCAGCAACGACAGCGCCTTGCGCACGGCAGGGTCGGAGAAGAGCGGATGCTTGGTCTTCATCGAGGCGCGTTCGCCGTCGACCTCGGTGTTTGGATCGGTGAAATTGAGTGCGATGAACTCGGTATCGCCGCCCACGGCATAGATGGTCTTGCCCTTGCCGCCCTTCTCCAGGCGCAGCAGAACGTCGTCCTCGACCTGGATATTCCAGCCGAAATCATACTCGCCGGTCTGAATCACCGCGCGTGCGGCCGAGACCGCGTCGCCGCCGCCCTTCATCTCGAGCGTGTCGAAATAGGGCCGGTTCGGCATGTGATAGTCTTTGTTGATCTCGCCACGGATCAGGTCGCCGGGCTTGAATTCGAGGAATTTATAGGGGCCGGTGCCGACCGGCGCGAGATTGTTCGGCGCTTCGCGGGACTTGGAGCCCTTGTACTCGGCGAACAGGTGCTTGGGCAGAATCTGTCCGGTCGCACCGACGAAGGCGTCCGCCCAGAACGGTGTCGGCTTCTTGAAGCTGAGGCGGACCGTGAGGTCATCGACCTTCTCGACCGTGATGTCGCGGTAGGTCGCCACGGTGACGGCGGCGGTCGCCGGATCCCTGATGTACTCCCAGGTAAAGACGACGTCGTCGGCTGAGAACGGCTTGCCGTCATGCCATTTCACGCCGGGCTTCAGCTTCCACGTCACCGACTTGCCGTCGGCGGCCAGCAGACCGTTCTGTGTCGAGGGAATTTCCGACGCCAGCACCAGCTTCATGTTGCCGTCCGGATCCCAGCAGGCGAGCGGTTCGTAGAACAGGCGCGAGCCGTCCTGGTCCTTGGTGCCGGTGGCGAAATGCGGATTGAGCAAGGTCGGTCCCTGCCACCACAACAGCTTCAGCGCACCGCCGCCGCCACGCTTGGTGGGCTTGTAGGTCGAGGTGCCCTCGGCCATGGCGACGCCGCCGAGCGCGAGGATCTGGTTGGCCAGGGGTGCGGTGAGACCGACGGCAGCAAGACGCTGGATGAAGGCGCGGCGATCCATCCGCCCATCCTTCACTTTGCCGATCATCGAACGCAGTTCTTTATCCAGCATGGTTGTCCCCCGCCTGGTTCCCATAGTGATGAGGGCGGCCGCATTACGTGGCTGCCCATTTGGCTGGCAGTAGATGGCACACCGAATGGGGGGCGCGTCAACTGCGACCGTGTGTATGCAAACGGTCTTCTGGCTGTCTGTTGGGCAAAACTGCGGTCTGCAGCCCATCCGTTCGGCAATCCAGCATCAAAACATGCTGGATTGCACGCTGCAGTGCGAAAAATTTGTTCGCCGATCAGACGAAGTATCGAGACGAAATTCTACGCGACGGACATGTCGAGCGGCGGCTCAACATGATCCGGCAGCGGACAGACATAGGGCGTCTTGGCCGTCCGCTTTTTCAGGTCGGCCTTGGCTGCCTTGATCAGCTCCGGATCCGTCAGCGCCTTGATGCCGAGACCGGCCATCGCCTTGGCCGCCTGCACCATGGCCTTGTGGGCATGCGGGCTCTTGCCCTGCGCCACCACCTGCCAGGTGTGGAAGGGCGTGCCGATTGCAACCGTGGGTGCGTGAACCTGCACGGTCGGCACCACCCAGCTGACGTCGCCGACGTCGGTCGAGCCGACCAGCGGATTGCGCTTGGCATCGAGCGGCACCAGGAAGTCGGCCAGCGGCCGATCGGTCTGCTCCATGCCGATCGCGTAATAGACCGACGCGATATCCTTGTCGCTCAGCGTCGCGCGGATCTGGCCGGCAAAGCTCTTGTCCGCGTCGTCGAAATGCGGCGGTCCGAGCTCTTCCATGACCCGGTGCAGCGCCTGCTCCAGCGGCGTGTTCGGGAGGATGTTGGAGACCGCTGAGATGATCTTCATCTCGACCTTGGTCTCGGTCATCAGCGCCGCGCCCTCAGCGATCTTGCTCACGCGTCCGACCAGTTCGTTCATGCCGGGAAGATCGCGGGCACGGATCGAATAGCGCACCCGCGCATGGGCCTGCACCACGTTGGGCGCGATGCCGCCGGTGTCGAGCAGCGCGTAATGCACGCGCGCGTCGCTCGGCATGTGCTCGCGCATGTAGTTCACGCCGACATTCATCAATTCCACCGCATCGAGCGCGGAACGGCCGAGATGCGGCGAGGCCGCGGCATGCGAGGTTCGGCCGGTGAAGATGAAGTCCGCGCGCGTGTTGGCGAGCGACGGCGTCACCGCGACCTCCCAGAAGCTGTGCGGATGCCAGGTGATGGCGATGTCGGCGTCCTCGAACGCGCCGGAGCGCACCATGAAGGCCTTTGCCGCGCCGCCTTCTTCGGCCGGGCAGCCATAGTATCGCACGCGACCGGGCACCTTGTTTTCGGCGAGCCAGTCCTTCACCGCGGTCGCGGCGAGCAGCGCCGCGGAACCGAGCAGATTGTGACCGCAGCCGTGGCCGTGCCCGCCCGTTTCGACTGGACGATGCTCGGCCACGCCCGCTTCCTGGCTGAGGCCGGGCAGCGCGTCATATTCCCCCATGAAGGCGATGACCGGACCGCCCTCGCCCCACTCGCCCATCACCGCGGTCGGAATGCCGGCGACGTTCTCTGTGATGCGGAAACCCTGATGACGCAGCTCGGCGAGATGCTCGGCGGCGGACCGCGCCTCGGTGTAGCACACCTCGGGCATGCCCCAGACCTTGTCGCTGAGGTCGATGAAACGCGCCTTGATCGTGTCGATGCCACGCCAGATGTCGCTGCGGTTATCCATGCTTCGATCCGTGATCCCTTGGTCAAACGAAGCGGCAATGGTTAGCAGTTTCACCGCACCGCGCCTAGCACCTCGCCGGACGGCAGCCATGCGACGCATGCCGGATCGAGGGTCGCCTGCCACCCGTGCATGAGGCGCTTCTGTGCCTTTCGAAATATCTCGCGCGTCGTCCTCACGAATAGTTAGAAACGAGGCTTTAAAGACGGCCTCCCCCGGCCTAAATTAGGCCTGCTTCGCGCCTCGCTCCTCTGCAATCGCGGAGCGATGCACTCAGCCAGGAGAACTCCATGCCCGCCCTGACCGAATGGAGAGTGCCGCCGGCCAATCAGCCGCGTGCGGGCGACTACGGTTTCGATCTCGACCGCGCGCTCGCATCCGTTGTCGGCCTGCATGCCATCATCCCGCCGGACGCCTTCAGCGCCGAGACGCTGGGCACCGAACGGGCCGGCAACGGGGTCGTGATCGACGACGGGCTGGTGCTCACGATAGGTTATCTCATTACCGAGGCGGAGTCGGTCTGGCTGCACCGCGCCGACGGACGCGTGGTGGAGGGTCATGCGCTCGGCTTCGATTCCGAGACCGGGTTCGGGCTGGTGCAGGCGCTCGGCCCGCTCGACGTCGAGCCGCTGCCGCTCGGCTC
>NZ_JALBHA010000152.1:0-12067 GCF_023006445.1 Bradyrhizobium sp. SHOUNA76 | reverse complement strand
GCTGCCGAGCGCGAAGTCGGCGCCGGCGGAAGCCGCAGCGGCGTAGCCGAGGTCGCGATAGGGCGAAAAGCGGCCCCAGGCCTTATCGCCGCCGTTGAGCAGGTCGAACACGATCGCGCCGGGGACGACGGGGATCACAGCCTCCCTTACCCTGAAACCGCGGCCCTGTTCGGCGAGCCAAGCCTGTACGCCGCCACCGGCATCGAGACCGAAGGCGGAGCCGCCGGAGAGTGCGATCGCGTCGATCCGCTCGACCGTATTGGCGACGTCGAGCAGCGAGACCTCGCGCGTGCCCGGGCCGCCGCCGCGAACATCGATGGCCGCGACCGCCGGGGAATCGAAGATGATCGCGGTCGTGCCGGAGGCGACTTTGGCATCCTCGGCATGACCGACGCGGACGCCGGCGATATCGGTGAGGAGGTTGTTCAAACTGGCCTCGCGAGCTCGAAGGAGTTCGCCTCTGCGATAGCGCAGAGAGGTCGCGGGCTCAACTGGCCAGCGCCGTTCTGAGCATCTTGGCGAGCTCGGACTTGCGGTAGGGCTTGGCCAGCAGCAACACGCCGGAATCGAGCCGGCCATGATGGACGATGGCATTTTCGGTGTAGCCCGAGGTGAACAGCGTCTTGAGGTCGGGGCGGCGCCGGACCGCTTCGTCGGCAAGCTGGCGGCCATTCATGTTGCCCGGCATGATGATGTCGGTGAAGAGCAGGTCGATGGCCTTGTCGCTGTCGATGATGGTGAGGGCATCCGCGCCGTTGGCGGCCTCGAGCGCGGTATAGCCGAGGCTCTTGACCTGCGTCACAACATATTGCCGCACCAGCGCGTCATCCTCGACGATCAGGATCCTCTCGTTGCCGCCGGTGATGGGCGCGTTCTGGAGCACCTCGAAATCGGTCTCCTGCACCCCGGTCGAGCGCGGCAGGTAGATCTTCACGCTCGTGCCGTGGCCTACCTCGCTGTAGATCTTGATGTGGCCGCCCGACTGCTTGACGAAACCGAACACCATGCTCAAGCCGAGGCCGGTGCCCTTGCCGACCTCCTTGGTGGTGAAGAACGGGTCGAAGACCCGGTCGATCAGGTCCGGCGGAATTCCGCTGCCGGTGTCGCTGACGGCAATCATCACGTAATTGCCGGCGACGACGTCGGGGTTCATGCTGGCATAGCCGTCGTCGAGGAAGATGTTGCGGGTCTCCAGCACCAGGGTGCCGCCGTCGGGCATGGCATCGCGCGCGTTCAATGCGAGATTGAGGATCGCGGTGGAGAGCTGGCCAGGGTCGACCAGCGTCGGCCAGGCGTCCTCGGTAAGCTGCGGCATGATCGTGATCTGCTCGCCCAGCGTCGGGTGCAGCAGCTTGGCGGCTTCGAGCGCCAGCGCGTTGACGTCGATCTCGCGCGGCTGCAGCGGCTGCTTGCGGGCGAAGGCGAGCAGATGCTTGGTCAGCTGCGCGCCGCGTTCGGCGGCGTCGTCGATCAGCTTGGTGATGGCGGCAAGCTCGGGCCGGTCGGCGACGGCGTCGCTGAGAATGCCGATCGTGCCGGTGATGACGGTCAGCACGTTGTTGAAGTCGTGGGCGACGCCGCCGGTCAACTGGCCGATGGAGTCCATCTTCTGGACCTGCCGGAACTGGGCTTCGGCGGCCTGCTTCTCCGTCAGATCTCGGCCGATGAAGAAATGGCGCTTCACCGGCTCGGACCAAGTGCCCATCCAGTTCAGCGTGACCTCGTGACCGTCGTAGTGATAATAGCGAGCCTCGAAGCTGCGCTTGACCGCGCCGCGCCGCGCCGCGCGCATCTCCTCCCGCGTCTTGTCGAGGTCGTCTGGGTGGATGAACTCGGTCGCACTGTGCCCGATCATGTCTTCCGGGCTGAAGCCGAGGATGTCCTTCACGCTCGGGCTGACCTGGATGAAATTGCCGAAGCCGTCAGTGACCAGGATCAGATCCTGCGACGTCTCGAAGATGCGCTGGCGTTCCTCGATCTCGCGGCGAAGCTTCTCCTGCGCCTGCTTCTCCTCGGTGATGTCATGGGCGATCTTGGAAGCGCCGATGATCTCTCCGTTGTCCGACCTCAATGGCGAAACATTCAGGACAACGTCGAGCGCGCGGCCGTCCTTGCGAATCCGCACCGTCTCGTGCTGCGCAATCGTCTCGTTGTCGGCGATCCGGTTGAGGATACTCCGGACTTCGCCCTTTCGCTCCGTGGGCACGATAATGTCGATCGACCTGCCGACGGCCTCCGTGGCGGAATAGCCGAACAAGTGCTCGGCGGCCTTGTTCCACCCGGTGATGATGCCGTCGAGCGTCTTCGTGATGATGGCGTCGTTGGAGGATTCGACGACGGCGCCGTACAGCGCGAGGCGCTTGCCGTAGAAGTCGCGATCCGACGCCGATTGCTCGCGCAGCCTGCCGACGAGGCCCACCGTCCGGGCCTGAAGGCGGACGTTCTCGATCAGCAGCACCGCGAGCACGAAGCTCGACGCGCAGAGGCCATAGAGACGGCCGGCGTAGAAACCGAGATCGAAGCGCGCGACGTTGACGATTGCAGACAGCGCGATGTCGAACAGCCATGCGCACATCACCACCATGAGCCAGATGTCGATCACCGAATGCGGGCGGCGGAACCACAGCGAAACGAGCGCAGCGAAGCTCAGTGACCACACGAAGGATACGACCCCGATCATGGTCGGTGTGTAACGGCCGTCGCGGAGCAGGACCGGCAACAGATCGTGCTGGACGGTGACAATCCAGGTGAAGGCGGCCATGGTCGCGACGACGCCGAGCACGATGGCGTAGATCGGGCTGCTTGTTGCGCCCCGGATCCTGGGGCCGCCGTCCTTTTCCTTCAGCCAGGCATAGCCCAGCACGAACAGCGGGAAGCCGCCGTGCCAGATCATATAGAGCCAGACGGTGGTCTGGCTGCCGGCGCCGAACAGCCCGGTCGGTGTGAACAGGCCGGGGAAGGTGAGGGCATGAACCAGCGCTGCCGCGGCGGTGAACAGGTAGCCCGTCGACAGCCACAGCAGTGCGCGGGTCCGCAGCACCGAAAACTGCGACAGCAGCAACACTGCCGTGATGATGTCGCTCACGGCCAGGGCGGATTGATAGCTCGCGACGAAGGCGGGGACCGGCGGCAGCGGGATACCTGCGAACGGAACGGCCAGTGCGAACAGGATCGAGGAGACGCCGACGATCCACAATGCCGCGGTCCGGTCGGCTGACGTGGCCGGCAGCGTTGAAAGAAATGTGCTTCGGTCGATCGTAGGCGCGTTCATCTCTTGCAAACCCGTTTTGAGCATCCCGAAGTTCCAAGATCCGGCAGACTTGACCTTCCGACCTCCACGGTAGCCCGTTGCGGGCGCGTGTCGTGAACCGTTGCAGCGACGACTCAACCGAAGGTTACAGCTTACTTAATTTTGGTGAGAACGCGGAGTAGGGACCGGGTAAGATGCGCTTTACTGGGGCGGTGTCATAATGCCCTCCCGCCGCGGCGGGTTCCAGGTTTGAATCACACGAATTGATCGATCTGCGGGAGTTGTTCCCATGCCTCGCGTTCTCATCATCGACGACCAGAAGGCCGTGCGCGCGATGGTCGCGATCGTGCTTCGGGTCAACCAATACGAGGTTGCCGAGGCCGAAAGCGGCGCGGCCGGGCTGAAAACCTTCACGGAAAGCCCCTTTGATGCGGCGATCGTCGATATTTTCCTTGGCGACACCAGCGGCGTCGACGTCATCGCGACCCTGCGCGAACGTGTGCCGGGGCTGCCGGTCGTGGCGGTGTCCGGGATGACGACGCTGGATTTCATGGACCAGGCGCCACACCTCGCCAACGTGGTCTGCCTGCAAAAGCCGTTTCGGCCGAACGACCTCCTGCAAGCGCTGCGGAAAGCCCAGGCCGCGGCCGGCGGCGAACTGCCTGCAGCCGTCTGACCCTCCCGCAAAAAGAAACGCCCCGGGCAAGCCGGGGCGTGGTGATGATTGGATGGCAGCCTTCAGGCCCGGCAGGCGCGCTCAGGTGCCGTTGCCCTTGATCTCGGAGTAGCCGCCTTTGGCATCCCATTTGTAGACGACGTAGTCGAGCTGCTTGATATCGCCCTTGGCGTCATACTCGATCGGGCCGATCACGGTGTCCCACTTACCGGCCTTGATCGCTTCCATGACCTTCTTGGCGTCGGTGGAGCCGGCCTTCTTGGCCGCCTGCGACCACACCTGCATCGCCGCATAGGTGTAGAGGGTGTAGCCCTCGGGGTCGATGTTCTTGGCCTTGAAAGCCTCGACGATCTTCTTCGCGGTCGGCTTGTTGCGCGGATCGGGGCCGAAGGTGAACAACGTGCCTTCGCCAGCCGGGCCGGTGATGGAGGCGTACTCCTTGTCGGCGAGCGCGTCGCCGGCCATCAGCACGGTCTTGAGGCCCTGGTCGCGCATCTGACGCAGGATCAGGCCGCTCTCCTGATGGTAACCGCCGACATAGACGAGGTCGATGTTGTCGCGCTTCAGACGCGAGACGATCGCGTTGAAGTCCTTGTCGCCCTTGTTGTAGGACTCGTACATCTTCTCGGTGACGCCGGCCTTGTTGAGCGCCTTCTTGGTCTCGTCGGCCAGACCCTTGCCGTAGGTGGTCTTGTCGTTGAGGATCGCGATGTTCTTACCCTTGTAGTTCTTGGCGATGTACTGCGCCGCGATCAGGCCCTGCTGATCGTCACGGCCGCAGACGCGCGCCACGTTCCAGAGCTTGCGCTCGGTGAACAGCGGGTTGGTCGAGGCCGGCGTGATCTGGAGCACGTTGCCGTCGGCATAGGCTTCCGAGGCCGGAATCGACGACGACGAGCAATAATGCCCGGCGACGAAGGGGATCTTCGCGCCGGCGATCTTTTCGGCGATCGAGCGCGCTTGTTTCGGGTCGCAAGCGTCGTCCTCGACGGACAGCGCGAGCTTCTTGCCGTTGACGCCGCCGGCGGCATTGATATCGGCCACGGCCATTTCGGCGCCGTTCTTCATCTGGCGGCCGAAGGCGGACTCGCCGCCGGTCATCGGGCCTGCGACTGCGACGGTGACATCCTGCGCGAATGCCGCGCTCGACAGCGCGAGCGATGCGCCGAATGCCAGACCGATGAGCTTCAGTGATTTCATGAGATACCTCGCGGGTGGTCGCCTGTGGAAGTTGCCGGGCATGCCCGGTCCAAACCGGCGCCATTCTTGAATGAATTCGAGGAGAAGTCACCGGCAAAATACGGGCATTGGCGCAGATATCTCGCCACATTCGGCCGCACGCGGGGCGGGCTTGCGGCTCGGTCAGCCGTGCCGGCCGCCTTCCAGGTAGGCGGCGCGAATCTCGGGGCGCTGCAACAATTCGGCGCCGGTGCCGGCCAGCGTGATCAGGCCGTTGACCATGACATAGCCGCGATGGGCAAGCTTGAGGGCGTGGTTGGCGTTCTGCTCGACGATCAGGACGGTCAGGCCGTCCTGCCGGTTCAGCGTGCGGATCGCATCGAAAATCTGACGCGCGATCAGCGGCGCCAGGCCAAGCGAGGGCTCGTCGAGCAGGAGCAGGCGGGGGCGGCTCATCAAGGCGCGGCCGATCGCCAGCATCTGCTGCTCGCCGCCGGACAGGGTTCCGCCGCGCTGGGCGTAGCGTTCCTTCAGGCGCGGAAACAGCGTGAAGACGCGTTGGAGCGTCGCCTCGCGTTCGGCCTCGGTGCATTCGGTGGCATCCGCCCCCATCTGGAGGTTTTCCGCCACGCTCATGCGCGGGAAGATGCGGCGGCCCTCGGGCGATTGCGCGATGCGCAAATGCGCGATCTCGTGGGTGGGGACGTCGGTGATGTCGCGGCCTTCATACAGGATCTGGCCGGCGCGGGCGCGCGGCTTGCCGAAGATCGTCATCATCAGCGTCGACTTGCCGGCGCCGTTGGCGCCGATCAGCGCGACGATCTCGCCGGCATTGATCTCGACGTCGACGCCCTTCAGCGCCTCGATCTTGCCGTAGGCGGCGCGCAAGCCCCGGATCGCGAGCAGAGGGGAGGGCGCCGGCGTCACGAGCCGCCCTCCATCACGGCTGCCGCCTCTTCCTCGTCGGCGCCGAGATAGGCGGCGATCACCTTGGGATCGTCGCGGACCTCGCGCGGCGTGCCTTCCGCGATCTTGACGCCATGGTCCATCACCACGATGTGGTCGGAGATTTCCATCACCACCGACATGTCGTGCTCGATCAGGAGGATCGAGGTACCGAGCTCGTCTCTGATCGAGAGCAGAAGCGCGCTCAAGGCCGCGCTCTCGCGCGCATTGAGGCCGGCGGCGGGCTCGTCCAGGCATAACAGGGCGGGCTCGGTGCACATGGCGCGCGCGATCTCGAGCCGGCGCTGATCGCCATAGGCGAAATTGCCGGCGGCATCGTCGGCGCGGTCGAGCAGGTTGACCCGCTTGAGCCAGTCGGTGGCGAGATCAATCGCGCGCTTCTCGGCATCGCGATAGCCGGGCGCGCCGATGAGGCCGAGGAAAGTGAAGCCGGAGGCGCGCATCAGCGCGTTGTGCTGCGCCACCATCAGGTTTTCCAGCGCGGTCATGCCGGGAAACAGCCGAATGTTCTGGAAGGTGCGGGCCACCTTGGCTTGCTTGGCGATGCGAAAATCGTTCAGCCGCTCCAGCGCGATCGTCCTGCCGTCGTCATGGGTGAGGCGGATGGCGCCGCCGCTCGGTTTGTAGAAGCCGGTGATGCAGTTGAACACCGTGGTCTTGCCGGCGCCGTTCGGTCCGATCAGCGCGGTGATCTTCTTCCGCTCGGCGGCGAAAGAAAGGTCCTGCACGGCAACGATGCCGCCGAAGCGCATGGCGAGCCGGTCGACGCTAAGAATCTTGTCGCCGCTCATCCGTGCCCTTCTTTGACGAGGTCGGAGGAGATCGCTTTCGCCTTGGTCAGATACACGGTGGGCGCGCGATGGCCGATCAGGCCGCGCGGCCGCCAGATCATGATCAGCACCATGGCCATGCCGAATACCAGCATGCGATAGGTTTCGAGGCTGCGGAACAGTTCGAAACCGCCGATCATGGCGAGCGCGGCCAGCGCGACGCCGAGCTGCGAGCCCATGCCGCCGAGGACGACGATGGCGAGCACCAGCGCCGATTCCTGGAAGGTGAAGGATTCCGGGCTGATGAAGCCTTGGCGGGTGGCGAAGAACGCGCCGGCAAAGCCGCCGAACATCGCCCCCGTCGCGAACGCCGTGAGCTTGGTGGTGGTGGTGTTGATGCCGAGCGCGCGGCAGGCGACCTCGTCCTCGCGCAAGGCTTCCCAGGCCCGCCCGATCGGCAAGCGGCGCAGGCGGATTGTCGCCCAGTTGGTGAGCAGCGCAAGTGCCAGGATCAGATAGAACAGGAAGACGATACGGTGCGTCGGCGAATATTCGATGCCGAGCTTGGCGGCGAGCCCGTCATCGCTGTTGTCGAGTGGGATGCCGAAGAAGGTGGGGCGGGGAATGCCGGAGACGCCGTTGGGCCCGCCGGTGAGATCCTGCCAGTTGATGATGACGAGGCGGATGATCTCGCCGAAGGCGAGCGTCACGATGGCAAGATAGTCGCCGCGCAGGCGTAGCACGGGAAAGCCGAGAAGCACGCCCCAGAACGCTGCGAGGATGCCGGCGAGCGGCAGGCAGATCCAGAACGACCAGCCGAAATTGGTTGCAAGCAGTCCGTAGGAATAGGCGCCGACCGCATAGAAAGCGACGTAGCCGAGATCGAGCAGGCCGGCGAGCCCGACCACGACGTTCAGTCCCCAGCCCAGCATGACATAGGTGAGCACGAGGATCGCGAGGTCGAGGATGTAGCGCTGGTTATAGAAGATCACCGGCACCAGGAGCGTGAAGATCAGAAGCGCCGGCGCGAGGTAGCGGCCGATGAACGTCATGCCGCTCTTCATCGCCGGCGGCACCAGATTCTCGGCACCGGAGGGGCCGATCCATTGCCGCAACAGCTCGATCACGATCGAGCCGCCGAATACCGCACCGACGAGGGAGGCAAGTTCGCCGAAGCGCGTCCAATAGGTGAGCTGGCCGGAAGAGCCCGCCTCGGTGCGGATGCCGACCATCAACGAGAACAGCACCAGCGCGACCAGCGCGTTGATGAAAGCCGTCTTCAGGATGGAGGGGATGCCCGTTGCAGGTTTGGCCGTCATGGGCGAGGGAGCTGTCACGCGCGCGTCCCGTCAGACTTTTTCGACTTCGGGACGACCGAGCAGGCCGGTCGGCATGAAGATCAGCACGACGATCAGGATCGAGAACGCCGCGACGTCCTTGTACCCGACCGAGAAATAGGCCGACCAGAACGTCTCGATCAGGCCGATCGCAAGGCCGCCGAGCATGGCGCCCGGCAGCGAGCCGATGCCGCCGAGCACGGCCGCGGTGAACGCCTTGATGCCGGCGACGAAGCCCATGAAGAAATCGACCGTCCCGTAGTAAAGCAGGTACATCAGGCCGGCGACCGCGGCGAGCGCGGCGCCGATCACGAAGGTCATGGAGATGGTGCGGTCGACGTCGACGCCGAGCAGCGCCGCCATGGTCTGGTCCTGCTCGCAGGCGCGCATGTCGCGCCCGAGCCGGGTGCGCGACACCAGCCAGGTGAAGAGCGCCAGCAGCACGACGGTGGTGACGACCACCATGATCTGGATGTTGGAGAGCTGGATCACGAAGCCATCCGTGCTCTCATGCAGGGTGTAGCCGCCGGTGATGAAGGGCGGGATCGGCTTGACGCGGGCGCCCTGCGCCACCTGCGAATAGTTGGTCAGAACGAAGGACATGCCGATCGCCGACAGCATCGGGGCGAGGCGAAAGGAATGGCGCAGCGGCCGGTAGGCGATGCGCTCGATGGTCCAGCCATAGAGCGCCGTGATCGCCATCGAGACCAGCAGCACGACCAGCAGGATCAGCGGGATCGCGGTCAGCCCGAACGAGATCAGGATCAGGAAGGTGATCAGGGCAATGAAGCCGCCGATCATGAAGACGTCGCCATGGGCGAAGTTGATCATGCCGACGATGCCGTAGACCATCGTGTAGCCGATGGCGATCAGGCCGTAGATCGAGCCCAGGACGAGGCCGTTGATGAGCTGCTGGGTGAAATAATCCATGGGCTGCCGTACCAAACCTGACGCGGGCTCAAAGGGAGCTCTGAGGAGAGTGGGTTGGAGTGTGGTTTTCTTGGGCCCCGGCAGCCCTTAGGCATTCTTCCGGTTTTGTAACAGGAGGGAACTGGCGGCTGCAACTGGTCACACTGCGCCAGAAGGTCTTGTACAGAGGTCATTTGGCCTTGGGGTTCCGCAACTGCGAGGAACCGGGTTCCGCGGGCAACCAAAATGGATGGCGGCCGTTATCTCGCCTCTGACGTCCAACAATGGAGTTCCCCGAATGACGAAGCAGCAGAACCAGAATCCGGGTCAGCAGAGTCAGAACCCCGGCCAGCAGCGCCCAGGTCAACAGCCGGGCCAGCAGCAGGGTGGCGGTCAGAAACCTGGACAGCAGCAGCAGGACGATCCGATGCGTCAGGGCGATCGCCCCGGCCAGCAGCAGGGTGGTCAGCAGGACAAGTAATCTGGGAGCCCAAGCATAAAGAGGGTGAAGAGGGCCCCGCCGAGAGGCGGGGTCTTTTTTTGGGGCTCAGCCGGGCAATTAAGGTAAACAAAGGGTTTAAATTGCCGCCACAGTCTGATGCGAGTTAGCTCCCGTAAAGCCGCTGCCTTCCGTCGAAGGTCTTCGGCAAATCAAGTGGGAAGCGGCATGTTCGGGAATTGGCGGATCGGCTCAGTCAACGGCGCGCTGCTGGCGGCCTATTTCATCCCGGCCTGGAGCCTCGTTGCCTTCAACATCATGGTCGCGCCGGTGCACGGCCTCTTTGAGCGCCCGAGCGTCGCAGTTGCGCTTTTCCTCAGCGACCATCTCGAGATGGCAGGGATGAGCACGGTGCGGGCCGCCTGGCTGTTGGCGCTGGGCCGGATGACCGTGGTGGCGTTCTTTGCGATCTACCTCGTGCTTCTGTGCATCCCCCGCGCCCGCAAGGGCGGCGGCAGCGACGAGGCGCTCGGCATTGCGCTCGCGATCGGCAGCCTGATCTCGTTTGCCAGCATGGTGATGGCTTCGAAGGTCGGCGAGATGGCCGCGCTCCGGCTCCATGCCACCGAGCTGCTGCTCTTGCTCGGCGCTGCCATCGTGGTGGTGATCGAACGGCCCGAGCCTGCGCCGAAGATCGTCGAGAACGTCGCGCCGCCGAGTCTTCAGCCGCTAGGTCTTGAGCAGGCCGAGCTCCTGCACAATCGCTGAGGCCTCCTTCACGGCGTGGTTCGCGGCCGGCACGCCGCAATAGATCGCCTGCTGCAGCAGGACTTCCTTGATGTCGTCGGGGGTGAAGCCGCCCTCGGCGAGCGCCGCGCGCACGTGCAGGCGGAATTCGTCCCATTGCCCGAGCGCGACCATGGTGCCGATCACCAGCACGCGCCGCGTGCGCTCGTCGAAATGCGGCCGCGTCCAGATTTCGCCCCAGGCGTAGCGCGTAATCAGGTCCTGGAAGTCGGTGTTGAAGGCATTGCGGTTGGTAATCGACTTGTCGACCCAGGCATTGCCCAGCACCTTTCGGCGCACGCTCATGCCGGCATCGCGGCGCTTCTGGTCGTCCATTCTATCCTCCTCTCGTCATTGCGAGCGCAGAGAAGCAATCCAGACTGTCGCCGCGGTAGGATTTCTGGATTGCTTCGCTGCGCTCGCAATGACGCGTTGTGAGATCAGCGCTGCGTCAGGAATCCCACCACCGCATCCGTAAACGCATGCGGCTGCTCTACGTTGGAAATGTGCGCCGCGTCGATGATGGTCATGCTGGCGCCGGGAATGTTCGAGCGTATCAACTCTCCCGCCGAGATCGGCGTCGCCATGTCGTGGCGGCCAGCGATCACCAGCGTCGGACTCTTGATCTTGGCAAGCAGTTCGCGCTGATCGAGCGTCGACAGCGCCTCGCAGCAGGCGAGATAACCTTCGACCGGGGAGGCGAGCAGCATCGACTTCATCCTCGCGGCGATCTCAGGCTCGCGCTCGCGGAAGTCCTGCGTCAGCCAGCCTGCGATCACGGCATCCGCAACTGCCGCGATGCCGCCTTTCTTCACCGCGTCGATGCGCTCCAGCCATTTGGTCGGCTCGGCATAATAGCAGGAGGTGTTGGCGAGAATCAGCTTGCCGAAGCGTTCCGGTGCGTTGGCGCCCAGCCATTGCCCGACCATACCGCCCATCGACAGGCCGCACCAATGCACCTTCTCGATGTTGAGGTCGTCGAGGATCGCGAGCACGTCGCGGCCGAAGCGCTCCATCGTGTAGGGGCCGGGCGGAACGTTGGACTTGCCGTGGCCGCGGCGGTCGTAGCGGATGACGCGGAACACCTGCGTCAGCGCCTTCATCTGCGGCTCCCACATCTGCAGCGTGCAGCCGAGCGAATTGGACAGCATCAAGGTCGGCCCGCCGTCGCGGCCCTCGACGGAGACGTTGAGCAGGCAACCGTCGGCATCGATCATGGGCATGATGGCGTCTCCGTTTTATTCACGCTCGAGGCTGTCGAGCAGGCGGTCGATCAGCGCCTGCGACGCACCTTGATAGGCCATCGGCTCGAACAATGCCGCAATTTTTTCCGGTGCGAGATGCGCGGCGACCTGCGAATCGGCTGACAGCACCTCGCGCAGATGCTTCTTCTCGGCGACCGCGCGCTTGCTGGCGGCCTCGATCAGGTGATGCGCATCGCTCTTGCCGATCTTGTCGGCCAGCGCAAAGGTGACCGCTTCCGCCATGATCAGCCCATGCGTCGCCTCGAGATTGCTGCGCATGCGCGCGGCATCGACATCGAGTCCTTCGGCGATGTCGACGACGGCGGCAAGCGCCCCCGAGGTGACCAGCATCAATTGCGGCAGCGTCGGCCATTCTGCGTGCCAGGGGCCGGCGCTGCGCTCGTGGTCCTGCACTTGAGCAGCAAAAATCGTCGCGGCAAGCTGCGGCGCCATTGTAGCGGCGCCCAGCGCACTGGCAGCGGCGACCGGGTTGCGCTTGTGCGGCATGGTC
>NZ_JALBHA010000151.1:0-12082 GCF_023006445.1 Bradyrhizobium sp. SHOUNA76 | reverse complement strand
GGATCGTCTGCGGCGGCGGCGCGCGCAACCTCACCATGCTGCGGATGCTGCGGGAGCGGGTGGGAACGGCGA
The DNA here is from genome assembly GCF_023006445.1 of Bradyrhizobium sp. SHOUNA76. Taxonomy (NCBI): domain Bacteria; kingdom Pseudomonadati; phylum Pseudomonadota; class Alphaproteobacteria; order Hyphomicrobiales; family Nitrobacteraceae; genus Bradyrhizobium; species Bradyrhizobium sp. SHOUNA76. The sequence continues at coordinate 12,010 of NZ_JALBHA010000151.1, read as the reverse complement.
CCGTCGAGGCCGCCGAAACGCTTGGCTGGGCCTCCGACGCTATTGAGGCCCAGGCCTTCGGTTTCCTCGCGGCGCGCGGGCTGAAGGGGCTGCCGCTGTCCTATCCGGCGACCACTGGCGTGCCGATGCCGATGACGGGCGGGGTGATCGCAAGGCCGTGAACATCAGAGGCGGTCAATGCAGATGCATCGATCTTGACGTGTTCATGCAAATGCATCTATATGGATGCAGTTGCATTTAACGCCGGGATCGCCACCATGACCGCATCGCTCAAACTGATCAGCCACAAGCTTTGCCCCTACGTGCAGCGCGCCGTGATCGCGCTCAAGGAGAAGGGCGTCCCGTTCGAGCGGATCGATATCGATCTCGCTGCCAAGCCCGACTGGTTTTTAAAACTGTCGCCGCTCGGCAAGGTGCCGGTGCTGGTGGTGACGACGGAGCAGGGCGAGGTCGCGTTGTTCGAGAGCAACGTGATCTGCGATTACATCGAGGAGACGCAAGGCGGCGCGAGGCTGCATTCGGCGGACGCGTTGAAGCGTGCCGAGCATCGTGCCTGGATGGAATTCGGCTCGGCGATCCTCGGTGATCTCTGGGGTCTGGAGACCACGACAGATCCCGCGACCTTCGAGAGCAAGCGTCAGGCGCTCGTTGCCAAATTCGTGCGCGTCGAAGCCGCGCTTGGCGCAGGTCCGTTCTTCGCCGGCGCGCAGTTCAGTCTGGTCGACGCGGTGTTCGCGCCGATCTTCCGCTATTTCGATCTGTTCGACGAGCTGACCGAGCACGGCATCTTCCGCGATGTGCCAAAGGTGCGGGCGTGGCGCGCCGAGCTTGCGAAACGTCCGAGCGTGCGCAGCGCGGTCGGCGCGGACTATCCGGAATTGCTGCGCGCCTTCCTCGTGCGCCACGACGCACATCTGCTCAAGCTCGCGGCCTGAACGCATTTCGATGTCGCCGTCAATGGCTTGGCTGATGCTCGTGATCGCCGGCGCGCTTGATGTCGGCTGGGCGATCTCGATGAAATACGCGGAAGGTTACACGCGCGTGGGTTGGAGCATCGTCTCGCTCGTGCTGCTCGCGGCCTTCGTCTTCCTGCTCGGGCGTGCTTTGAAGGTGCTCGAGGTCGGCGTCGCCTATTCGGTGTGGACCGGAATCGGGGCTGCCGGCACGTTCGTGATGGGCGTCGTGCTGTTCGGCGAGACCTTGAGCGCGATGAAGCTTGCGGGCATCGCGCTCGTGTTGATGGGAATCGTGGCGCTGAAGCTGGCTTAGCGCACGTTGGCGAGGCGCATGTCGAGATAGGCCGTGATGGTCTCCATCAGCGGCTCGAGCTTGGCGTCGAAGAAATGGTTGGCGCCGGGGATGACCTGCTGGTCGATCACGATGCCCTTCTGCGTCTTCAGCTTCTCGACCAGGGTGTTGACGTCCTTGGGCGGCACCACCGCATCCTTCTCACCATGCACGATGAGCCCAGAGGACGGGCAGGGCGCAAGGAAGGAGAAGTCGTAGAGATTGGCGGGCGGCGCGATCGAGATGAAGCCCTCGACCTCGGGGCGGCGCATCAGGAGCTGCATGCCGATCCAGGCGCCGAAGGAGAAACCGGCGACCCAGCAGGCGCGCGCTTCGGGATTGATGGTCTGGGCCCAGTCAAGCGCGGCCGCCGCATCCGACAATTCGCCGGTCCCGTGGTCGAACGAGCCTTGGCTGCGACCGACGCCGCGGAAGTTGAAGCGCAGCACCGAGAAGCCGCGATGGGCAAACGCGTAGTAGCACTGGTACACGATCTGATGGTTCATCGTGCCGTGGAACTGCGGATGCGGATGCAGGATCATCGCGATCGGCGCGTTCTTCTGCTTGGCCGGATGATAGCGGCCTTCGAGACGGCCGGCAGGGCCAGTGAAAATAACTTCAGGCATCGATGATCTCTTGATTGATTTGCTGGAGAGACGATCCTCGGCAATCAACCGATTGTGGCCTCATCGGCAGATGCCGACGGAAGCGAATGAAGGGTGAGAAGGCGCGCCTTGCGGTGATGCGCTGAAGGCGCGCGGTGACTTGACGGTGCGGGTTCTAACATAGGCTGAGGGTCAAAAAGCAAGCATCTTGAACATCACTGAATGGGCTCAAGATGTTAGCGTGTCTGGTCGCGTCATCAGCGGCGGCGGATATGGGATCGCGGTTGCCAAGCGCGTGCCGGAGCGCCATGTCGGGCCGGACGGCCGGATAGGCCCGGCCTCCCAGTTAAGGTAATGTAATACTACATGCGGAACCGCGTTTATCTCGACTGGAATGCGACCACGCCACTGCGCGCGGAGGCGCGACGCGCAATGGTCGCAGCCTGGGACCTGGTCGGTAACCCGTCCTCGGTCCATGCCGAGGGACGGGAAGCGCGACGGCTGGTCGAGGAGGCCCGCGCCACGCTAGCGGCGGCGGTAGGTGGGCTGCCGCGGAACGTAGTCTTCACCTCCGCTGGGACGGAAGCCAACGCGCTGGCGCTGTCGCCCGGCCTGCGACGCCCAACCGGCGGCCCGGTCGAGCGGTTGCTGGTCTCGGCCGTAGAGCACGCTTCGGTGCTGGCTGGCGGCCGGTTCGCGACGGACAAGATCGGTCTGATCCCGGTATTGCGCTCCGGTGTGGTTGATCTCGACCATCTCAGGAGCCTGCTCGGTGAGGGTCCCCCGGCACTGGTTTCCGTCATGGCAGCGAACAACGAAACCGGCGCGGTCCAACCGGTCGCGGAAGTCGCCCGGATCGTCCACGAGGCCGGCGGCCTCCTGCATGTCGATGCAATCCAGGCGTTCGCAAAAATTCCCTTCGAAATCAACGCCATGGGCGTGGATCTTGCGACTTTCTCTGCCCATAAGATCGGTGGCCCCAAGGGGGTCGGCGCGCTGGTCGTGGCGGAGGGACTGGCGGGATTGGAGCCGTTGCTGCGGGGAGGTGGCCAGGAGCTGAACCGGCGCGCGGGAACCGAGAATGTTGCGGGAATCGCGGGCTTCGGCGCCGCCGTGAAGGTCGCCCTTCAGACTCTGCGGGAAGATACAGAGCAGATGGCAACCCTCAGAAATCGCTTGGAAAATGGCATCCGAGGGATTGCGGGCGCAACAATCTTTTCGGAGGAGATTGAGCGGTTGCCAAATACCGTCCTGTTCACCGCGCCCGGCCTCAAGGCTGAGACCGCCGTGATTGGCTTCGACCTCGAAGGGGTCGCCGTCTCCTCCGGTTCGGCCTGTTCCTCGGGGAAGGTGCAGCCGTCCCACGTTCTTTCGGCCATGGGCTATGATCCGGCGGTCGCCCAGGGAGCGGTGCGCCTCAGTCTGGGCTGGTCCACGGAACCAGAGGACATCAATAGGGCGTTAGAGGCTTGGCGAAAGCTCGGTAATACCCTACTTAGAGGCTAAGCGACGAAACACGGCTTGAACGGTTCTAAGCGCGTGCTTTCGGCCAGAAAACATCGTAATACTCGTCCGAGTTTGATCCACCGCGGTCCTTGAAACCGCGAGCGGAGGATAGAATGCCAGCCGTGCAAGAGACGGTCGAGCGCGTGAAGCGCATCGACGTCGATCAGTATCGTTATGGGTTTGAGACCCTGATCGAGTCCGACAAGGCCCCCAAGGGGCTGTCGGAAGAGACCGTCAAGTTCATCTCCGAGAAGAAGAACGAACCCGCCTGGATGCTCCAGTGGCGGCTCGAGGCCTATCGGCGCTGGCTGACCATGACCGAGCCGACCTGGGCCCGCGTCGACTATCCCAAGATCGACTTCCAGGACCTCTATTACTATTCGGCGCCGAAGCCGAAGAAGACGATCAGTTCGCTCGACGAGATCGATCCGGAGATCCTGAAGACCTACGAGAAGCTCGGCATTCCCTTGCGGGAAGTCGCGATGCTCGAAGGCGTCGAGCCCAAGCCCGGCGATCAGGATCCTGCCCGGCGCAAGATCGCGGTCGACGCGGTCTTCGACTCAGTGTCGGTTGCGACCACGTTCCAGGCTGAGTTGAAGAAGGCCGGCGTGATCTTCATGCCGATCTCGGAAGCCATCCGCGAGCACCCTGAATTGGTGCAGAAATATCTCGGCTCGGTGGTTCCGACCTCGGACAATTTCTATGCGACGCTGAACTCGGCGGTGTTCTCCGACGGCTCGTTCGTCTACGTGCCGCCCGGCGTGCGCTGCCCGATGGAGCTGTCGACCTATTTCCGCATCAACGAGCGCAACACCGGCCAGTTCGAACGCACGCTGATCATCGCCGACAAGGGCTCCTACGTCTCGTATCTCGAGGGCTGCACCGCGCCGCAGCGTGACGAGAACCAGCTGCATGCCGCCGTGGTCGAGCTCGTCGCGCATGACGACGCCGAGATCAAATATTCGACGGTGCAGAACTGGTATCCCGGCAATTCGGAAGGCAAGGGCGGCATCTACAATTTCGTCACCAAACGTGGCGACTGCCGTGGCGACCGCTCCAAGATTTCCTGGACCCAGGTCGAGACCGGCTCCGCCATCACCTGGAAATATCCGAGCTGTATTCTGCGCGGCGACAATTCCAGCGGCGAGTTCTATTCGATCGCGATTTCCAACGGCTATCAGCAGGTCGACAGCGGCACCAAGATGATCCATCTCGGCAAGAACACGTCGAGCCGGATCATCTCCAAGGGCATCGCCGCCGGCAAGTCGCAGAACACCTATCGCGGCCTCGTCACGGCGCACCGGAAAGCCACTGGCGCTCGCAATTTCACGGCCTGTGACTCGCTCCTGATCGGCGACAAATGCGGCGCGCACACCGTGCCCTACATCGAAGCCAAGAACTCCTCGGCGACGTTCGAGCACGAGGCGACGACCTCGAAGATCTCCGAGGACGTGCTGTTCTACTGCATCCAGCGCGGTCTTTCGCAGGAAGAAGCCGTCGGCCTCGTCGTCAACGGCTTCGTCAAGGACGTGCTGCAGCAACTGCCGATGGAGTTCGCGGTGGAAGCGCAGAAGCTGATCTCGATCTCGCTTGAAGGGTCGGTCGGCTAGCTTCGGCCTCATCCCGCGGAGGCCGCGCAAGCGGCCGTCTCGAAGGATGGCTACCGGAAAGATTGTTGGCCTCGTCCTTCGAGACGCGCCTCCGGCGCTCCTCAGGGTGAGGGGATAGATGGAAAAACATTATGGCTTTGCTTGAAGTGAAAGACCTGAAGGTTCGTGTCGAGGAGCGTGAGATCCTCCACGGGCTGACGCTGACCGTGAACGAAGGCGAGATCCACGCCATCATGGGGCCGAACGGCTCCGGCAAATCGACGCTCTCGCACGTCATCGCCGGCAAGCCCGGCTATGAGGTCACCGACGGCCAGATCCTGTTTCGGGGCGAGGACCTCCTGGAAATGTTGCCGGATATGCGCGCCGCCAAGGGCGTGTTCCTGGCGTTCCAGTACCCGGTCGAGATTCCCGGCGTCGCCACCATGAATTTTCTGCGTACGGCACTGAACGCCCAGCGCAAGGCGCGGGGCGAGGATGAATTCTCCACTCCTGACTTCCTCAGGAAGGTCCGCGAGGTCTCGAAGTCGCTGAACATTCCGCAGGACATGCTCAAGCGCGGCGTCAATGTCGGCTTCTCCGGCGGCGAGAAGAAGCGCAACGAGGTGCTGCAGATGGCCCTGTTCGAGCCGAGCCTGTGCATCCTCGACGAGATGGATTCCGGCCTCGACATCGACGCGCTGCGCATCGCGGCCGACGGCGTCAACGCGCTGCACTCGCCCAAGCGCGCGATGGTCGTGATCACCCATTATCAGCGGCTGCTCAACTACATCGTGCCCGACGTCGTGCACGTGATGTCGAAGGGCCGTGTCGTGAAGAGCGGCGGCAAGGAACTGGCGCTGGAGCTGGAAGCGTCCGGCTACGCCCAGTTCGAGGATGCCGCGTAAGGATTGTTTGCAATGAACGTTGCTGTGGCAAAGACCGGAAAGGGCCGCGCGGTGAGCGATCTCTTCACCAGCGCCGAGGGCCGGCTGCCGGGTTCGTCCGCGGTCACCGCAGTGCGCCGCGAGGCGTTCGAGACCTATGAGCGTCTCGGCCTGCCGCACCGCCGGATCGAGGAATGGAAATACACCGATCTGCGTGCATTGGTCGGCGAGGTACTGCCGCTGGCAGCCGCGCCCGATGCGGCTGCGCTGAAACGCGCCGCGGACGCGGCGAAGGTGCATGCGATCGCAGGTGCCCGCAAGCTTGTGCTGGTCGACGGCGTGTTCGCCGCCGATCTGTCCGACGTCAAGGCGCTCGCCTCCGAGATGGGCTTCAAGACACTGCGGGAGACGCTGGATCAGGACGTCGATATCCTGAAGACCGCCTCCACGGATGCGGTGATCGCGCTGAACGCGGCGATGGCAACCGACGGCGTCGTGTTGTCGATCGCGGATGGCGCCCAACTGTCTGCGCCGATCCAGATCATTCACATCGCGACCGCGGCTTCCGTCTCGGCCTTCACCCGCTCGCGGGTCGTGATCGGGAAGGGCGTCCACGCCACCCTCATCGAGAGCTTTGTCGCGGCCGGTGCGAAAGCCTATCAGGTCAACGATGCCGTTATCCTCTCGGTCGGCGACAACGCCGATGTCGCACATATCCGCCTGATGGACGATGCACCTGACGCGGTGAACATCACCTCGCAATTCGTCACCGTCGGCGCGAACACCAAGCTGAATTTCTTCAACATGACCACCGGCGCTGCGGTGAGCCGCCTCCAGGGCTTCATCACGCTGGCGGGTGAGGGCAGCGAGCTCTCCGCCAACGGCGTCAACCTGTTGCAGAAGACCGAGCATGGCGACACCACGCTGGTGGTCGACCACGCCGTGCCGAACTGCGTCAGCCGCGAGATCTTCCGCGCCGTGATCGACGACCGCGCGCATTCGGTGTTCCAGGGTCGCATCATCGTCCGTCCCGACGCGCAGAAGACCGACGGCAAGATGATGACGCGCGCGCTGCTGCTCTCGGACGAAGCCGAGGCAGACAACAAGCCCGAGCTCGAGATCTTCGCCGACGACGTCTCCTGCGGCCACGGCGCCACCGCCGGCGCGCTGGACGACAGCCTCTTGTTCTATCTGAAGGCGCGTGGCCTACCGGAGAAGCAGGCTCAGGCGCTGCTGATCCAGGCTTTCGTGGGCGAGGCGATCGAGCAAATCGCCGATGACGGCTTGCGCGAGCACGTGATCGGCATCGCCGAGCGCTGGCTGGAGCGGCGCCAATGAGCACGCATCCCGCAGTCAAGAACGGCACCTACGATGTCGCCCGCGTACGCCGGGACTTTCCGGCGCTCGCCATGCAGGTCTATGGCAAGCCGCTGGTCTATCTCGACAACGCGGCGTCCGCACAGAAGCCGAGTTCCGTGCTCGATCGTATGACGCAGGCCTATACGAGCGAATATGCGAACGTGCATCGCGGCCTGCATTACCTCGCCAATGCCGCGACCGAGGCCTATGAGGGCGGTCGCACCAAGGTGGCGCAGTTCATCAATGCGCCCCGCACCGAGGAAGTGATCTTCACCCGCAATGCGACCGAGGCGATCAACCTGGTCGCGTCGTCCTGGGGCGGGCCGAATATCAAAGAGGGTGACGAGATCGTCATCTCGATCATGGAGCACCACTCCAACATCGTGCCCTGGCATTTCCTCAGGGAGCGCCAGGGGGCCGTGATCAAGTGGGCGCCGGTGGACGACGAGGGCAATTTTCTCATCGACGAATTCGAGAAGCTGCTGACCGCCAAGACCAAGCTGGTCGCGATCACGCAGATGTCGAACGCGCTCGGCACCATCGTGCCGGTCAAGGACGTCGTGAAGATCGCCCATGCCCGCGGCATTCCCGTGCTGGTCGACGGCAGCCAGGGCGCGGTGCATCTGCCCGTCGACGTCCAGGACATCGGCTGCGATTTCTATGTCTTCACTGGGCACAAGGTCTACGGGCCGACCGGAATCGGTGTGCTCTGGGCCAAGTATGACCATCTTGTCGCGATGCGCCCCTTTAACGGCGGCGGCGAGATGATCCGCGAGGTCTCGCGTGACGTCGTCACCTATGGCGATCCCCCGCACAAGTTCGAAGCGGGCACGCCTGCGATCGTCGAGGCCGTCGGCCTTGGGGCTGCCATCGACTATGTCAACTCGATTGGCAAGGAGCGCATCGCCGCGCACGAGCACGATCTCACCACCTACGCCCAGGACAAGCTGCGCGAGATCAACTCGCTGCGGCTGATCGGCACGGCGCGGGGCAAGGGCCCGGTGATCTCCTTCGAGCTCAAGGGCGCCCACGCCCACGATGTCGCCACCGTAATCGACCGCCAGGGCATCGCGGTGCGCGCCGGCACCCATTGCGTGATGCCGCTTTTAGAGCGGTTCAACGTCACGGCTACCTGCCGGGCCTCGTTCGGCATGTATAATACGCGGGAAGAAGTCGATCATCTGGCACAGGCGCTCTTGAAGGCGCGGGATTTGTTCGCATGAGTGACACGGCCGAAATCAAAGCCAATCCGATGGAAACCCGGTCGGCGCTGCCGCCGGAGGAAACCGAGCGGCTGACCACCGAGATCATCGCGGGCCTCAAGACCGTGTTCGATCCGGAGATTCCGGCCGACATCTACGAGCTCGGCCTGATCTACAAGGTCGAGATCAAGGACGACCGCTCGGTCGACGTCCAGATGACGCTGACGACGCCGAACTGCCCGGCCGCCGGCGAGCTGCCGACCATGGTCGAGAACGCGGTCGCCAGCGTCCCTGGCGTCGGCGTGGTCGACGTCAAGGTCGTCTGGGAGCCGCCGTGGACGCCCGAACGCATGAGCGACGAGGCCCGCCTCGTGCTCAACATGTGGTGACGGTCTCTGCTCGCATTGAATTCGCTCCGCAACGGACCACATAGATAACATGACCCAGATTTCGTCAGGCTCGACACCAGCTTCGACACCAAAGCCCCGGCGGCCCCGCCCGCAGGTGATGCGGCTGACGGACGCCGCTGCCCAGCGCATCACCGAACTGACCCAGCGCGCCGATTCCGAGATCGTCGGCCTGCGCGTCGGCGTGAAGAACGGCGGCTGCGCCGGCCAGTCCTACACGGTCGAATACGCCCATGACATTCGCCCGACCGACGAGGTCGTCGAGGACAAGGGCGTCAAGATCCTGGTCGACCCCAAGGCCGTTCTGTTCCTGCTCGGCACCGAGATGGACTACAAAGCCGACAAGATGCAGGCTCAGTTCGTCTTCAACAACCCCAACCAGATCTCTGCCTGCGGCTGCGGCGAGTCGGTCGAACTGCGGCCGGCGAAGATCGACGGGTAGTTAGCCCAACGCTTCGCTCCCGTGTCCCGGACGCGCTGCAGCGCGCTTGCGCTGCTGCGCAGAGCCGGGACCCACGCTATAATTCCCGTCGTAGAGGGACTGGGCCCCGGCTCAGCAGCGCACCGTTTCACGGCGCGCTGCGTCCGGGGCACGAGAGAGTTGCGCGCATGGACCGCGAATTCCTGACCGACCTGTTCGCCGATTTCGGCCCCGTCACCATCCGAAAAATGTTCTCCGGCTACGGCATCTCCGCCGATGGCATCAACTTCGCGCTGGCCTTGCGTGCCGGCCTGTTCTTCCGCGCCGACGAGGTGACCATCCCGGACTTTGAAGCCGAAGGCTCAAAGCCGTTCCAATATTCGACCCGCGCCAAGACGGTGATCGTGAACTCCTACTGGGAGCTGCCGGCGCGCCTGTTCGACGATTCCGAGGAGCTGGTGCAATGGGCGAGGGCGGCACTCGCCGCCGCGCAGCGTGCCAAGGTGAAGACACGGCCGAAGGGGAAGAAGGCGGCGAAGGCCGCGAAGAAAGTCGCTCGAAAGCCGGCAAAGAAGGCAGTCAAGAAAACGGTGCGTAGGGTGGGCAAAGCGAAGCGTGCCCACCGTTAAGCTGCTGATTGTGGAGAAGATGGTGGGCCCGGCGCTGGCGCGCCTTTGCCCACCCTACAGGATCTGATGCTTAATCCACAGCCTTGGTCAGGCCCACGCGCATATCCTTGGCCGTGAAGACACAGACGCCGTCGGCAAGCACGCGGCCGTCGGCGATGCCGAGCACCAGCTTGCCGCGGCGGACCATGCGCATGGCGACCTCGTAGCGAACGCGCCGGGCGTCTGGTGTGATCTCGCCGGTGCACTCCACCTCGCCGACGCCGATGGCGCGGCCCTTGCCGGGCGAGCCCGACCAGCCAAGCCAATAGCCGATCATCTGCCACATGGCGTCGAGCCCTAGCGTTGGCGGCATCATCGCGTCGCCGCGATAGTGGCAATCGAAGAACCAGTGGCTGGGTGCGATGTCGAGCTCGCCGACGATATGGCCCTTGCCGAACGTGCCGCCGTCCACGCTGATCTCCGTGATGCGATCCATCATCAGCATCGGCGGTGCCGGCAATTGCGCATTGCCCGGGCCGAAATAGCCGCCTTCGCTCGATCTCAGCAACTCGTCCCTGGTGTAGGACGGTTGCGGCGTGTGAAAGTCGTGGGGGTTGGGCAAGACGACAAGTCCTCAATGCTCAGGCGGCGAGGAGGATGTTGCTTGCCGCCGAAGAATGTCAAGCGGGCGGTGCCGTAGGGTGGGCAAAGGCGCGTAGCGCCGTGCCTACGGTCTTTCCATGATCGAGACAGGTGGTGGGCACGCTTCGCTTTGCCCACCCTACGGCAGCTCGCGGAAGCCTACGCCACGCGGCTGTGGGTCTCGACCGCGTATTCCGGATCGGCTTCGCAGATCACGCGGTTGCGGCCGTTACGCTTGGCGGCGTAGAGACAGGCATCCGCACGCTCGATCAGCGCATCGGTGTCGTCGCCCTGCTTGAGCATCGAAACCCCGACGGAGATGGTGACGCGGCCGAGGATCTCGCCGGTGGACTTCTTCTTCAATTCCTTCGCCATCACTGCGCGCCGGATGTGGTCGGCCACCGTGAGGGCCTGACGCAACGCGGTGTTGGGCAGCACGACCGCGAACTCCTCGCCGCCATAGCGTGCGGTGATATCCTGGCCCTTGATGGTCTGCTTCAGCGAAAGGCCGACGAGCCGCAGCACCTGGTCGCCGGTCAGATGGCCGTAGGAATCGTTGAACGATTTGAAGTGATCGATGTCGACCAGCAGCAGCGACAGCGGCTCGCCCGAAGCGAGCGCGCTCTGCACGGCCATATCGATCATGCGATCGAAATATTTGCGGTTGCCGAGTCCGGTGAGCGGGTCGGTCAGGCTCTCTGCGCGGATCGCCTCCAGGCTCTGCTGGAGATTGCTGATCTCGTTCTTCGACAGCGTCAGCCGGTCTTCCAACGCCTTGTTGGTCTCACGCATCTCGTTGGTCGAACGCAGCAGCGTTTCGACGATCGACTTGATCTGGTCGCGGCTCTTGGCCGACGAGAGTTTTTCAGTGGCGCCCGACAAGCTGGCATCGTAGGAGCCGGTCATGCCGAGCGCATCGCTCAAGACCTTCATCACGTCGTCGATCTCGCCGATGACGCGCGCGCCGACCTTGTCGATGCGGTCGGTGGTCTTGATGTGGGAGAGATAGGTCTCGTAGATCTGTTCGAGATCGGCTTCGGTCAGCTTGCCGCTGCGCGCCAGCGTCTCGTTGACGATCTTGTTGAGCGGCGCGTTGTAGCCGGTGGCGTAGACGTACCAGATCTCGTAGTTGCGGGGAATTGCCGTCTGTCGCAGCGATCGGATCTGACCGAGCGCTACCTCGGCGAACGCCATCGTGCGTTCGTGTTCGTCGAGAACCTTGACCACGGAACATACCCCACAGCGGTCGATGCGCCGTCGACCGCAGCAATGCTTAAATTATGTTCGTAGGCTAACGGACGATCGTGAACGCCCCGTAAATATACGTTCACGAATGCATCTAAAAAATTGTGCGGCGGGTTTGCTCAACCGAAACCTGGAGCGCGCCGCGCTTCAGGCCCCGGCGGGGGAGCGAACCGGCCTCAGCAGAAACGCCGGCAGATGCGAGTGATCGCCCGGCTCGGTGTCGGCCTCGCGTTGGCGGCGCGGTTCGGGACGGCC
>NZ_JALBHA010000150.1:0-12085 GCF_023006445.1 Bradyrhizobium sp. SHOUNA76 | reverse complement strand
CTACGCGCACGATCTTGCCGAGCCGCTGGCCGCGCTGATCGTGTCGCTGGCTTCCGGCTATGACGCGATCGTCGCGCCCGCGACCTCGCGCTTCAAGAACGTGATGCCGCGCGTTGCCGCCCTGCTCGACGTCATGCAGGTCTCGGAGATCACCAAGGTGGTCGCCCCCGACACCTATGAGCGCCCGATCTATGCCGGCAACGCCATCCAGACGGTGAAGTCCAAGGACGCCAAGAAGGTCATCACGGTGCGGACCTCGACCTTCGCGGCAGCGGGTGAAGGCGGCAGCGCGCCGGTCGAGAACGTAGCAGCGGCGGCCGATCCCGGCCTGTCGTCGTTCGTCGGCGAGGAAGTCGCCAAGAGCGACCGTCCCGAGCTGACCTCGGCCAAGATCATCGTCTCCGGTGGCCGCGCCATGCAGAGCCGCGAGAACTTCGCCAAGTACATCGAGCCGCTCGCTGACAAGCTTGGGGCCGGCGTCGGTGCCTCGCGCGCGGCGGTCGACGCCGGCTATGCGCCCAACGACTGGCAGGTCGGCCAGACCGGCAAGGTCGTGGCCCCCGAGCTCTACGTCGCCGTCGGCATTTCCGGCGCCATCCAGCATCTGGCCGGCATGAAGGACTCCAAGGTGATCGTTGCGATCAACAAGGACGAGGACGCGCCGATCTTCCAGGTCGCCGATTACGGCCTGGTCGCCGACCTCTACCAGGCGGTTCCGGAGCTGACGGCCGAACTCGGCAAGTAATGCACGTGGCGGCAGCCCATGCACCGTTCGGCGCGCAATGCGACCCAACGTACCCGGCAATTCCAACGGCAAGCGCCGTCCAGAACGGCGAAATGGAGGAAATCGATGAGCACTGTCGTAAGCCTGAAGTCCCACGACGTCGTAGGCGTCGTCACCATCGATAGCCCTCCCGTCAACGCGCTCAGTGCAGCGGTACGCGGCGGCATTCTGGAGTGCGTCCAACAGGCCATCGCCGATCCCTCCATTCAGGCCATCGTGCTGACCTGCGCAGGACGCACCTTCATTGCCGGAGCCGACATCACGGAATTCGGCAAGCCTCCGAAGAAGCCGGCCCTCGATGAGGTCCTGACCGCGATTGAGAGCAGCCCGAAGCCCGTCATCGCGGCAATTCACGGCACCGCTCTCGGTGGGGGGCTTGAGGTCGCCCTGGCGTGTCATTTCCGGGTGGCGGCTAAGGGTTCGAAGCTCGGCCTGCCCGAGGTCAAACTCGGTCTATTGCCGGGCGCCGGTGGCACCCAGCGCCTCCCGCGCGCTGTGGGTCCAGAACTTGCCGTTAAAATGATCATCGGCGGCGACCCCATCGGCGCCAACGAAGCGTTTCAGAACGGATTGATCGAGGAGGTGGTCGAGGAGGCATCATCGGGCGGCGAAGCCTTCGCTCGAAAGCTCCTTGCCGACAGGCGCCCGCTTCGCAGGTTGCGCGACGATGACACCAAGCTCGCTGCTGCGCGATCGGACCGTTCGATTTTCACCAGCGCTGTGGCTGCGATTACAAAGAAGGTCAGGGGGTTGGAGGCGCCGTTCGTTGCGGCCGACGCAATCGGCCATGCGCTGGATCTACCCTTTGAGCAGGGGCTGAAGAAAGAACGGGAATTGTTCCTCCGGCTGATGAGCAGCGATCAATCGAAGGCTCTACGGTACGCTTTCTTCGCCGAGCGAGAGGCAGCGAAGATCGCCGGTGTCGAGACCGGCACCAAGCCGCGTTCGGTCGAGGGCGTGGCGATCATCGGCGCCGGCACCATGGGGGGCGGGATCGCGATGTCATTCGCGAACGCAGGCATTCCTGTCACTTTGGTGGAGACCGGCAAGGAGCAGCTCGATCGCGGATTGGGCGTCATCCGCAAAAACTATGAAGCCACCGCAGCCCGAGGCGGTATTCCCGCCGATGCGCCTGCGAAGCGCATGGCACTCATCACGGGAGCCGTCGGTCTCGACAACGTCGGGCAAGCCGACCTCATCGTAGAGGCTGTATTCGAAACCATGGCCATCAAAAAGGAGGTTTTCGGACAGCTCGACAAAATCGCGAAATCTGGCGCTATCCTGGCGACCAACACCTCCTTTCTGGACATCAATGAGATCGCCAAAGAGACCGGGCGTCCCCAGGACGTGGTGGGCATGCACTTCTTCAGCCCGGCCAACGTGATGAAGCTGTGCGAAATCGTCCGCACCAAGAGCACCGCGCCCGACGCGCTGGTAACCGCAGTTGCATTGGCGCGGAAGATCGGAAAAGTGCCGGTGATCGTCGGTGTCTGCGACGGCTTCGTCGGCAACCGCATGCTCATGGCCCGGCAGCATCAGGCCAGCCAGCTGCTTTTCGACGGCGCACTTCCTCAGCAGGTAGATGCCGCCCTGGCTAAGTTCGGAATGCCGATGGGCCCGTTCGCAATGGGCGACCTCGCCGGACTAGATATCGGCTGGCGCTCGCGGCAGGATCGCGGCATCAAGTCGGAGATCGAAGACGCTCTATGTGAGGCTGGCCGCTTCGGACAGAAGACCGGAAGGGGCTTCTTCCGGTATGAAAGCGGCTCGCGCGCTCCCCTTCCCGATCCGGAAGTCGAGACACTGATCGATCAGACGTTGAACCGTCTCGGGCGCAAGCGGCGCACGATCAGCGATGAGGAAATCCTGGAGCGGACGACATATGCGATGATCAACGAAGGAGCTCGGATCCTTGAAGAAGGCATCGCGACTCGAGCAAGCGATATCGACGTGGTATGGCTTTATGGGTACGGATGGCCAGTCTATCGTGGGGGCCCCATGCATTACGCCGACCATGTCGGGCTGAAGACGATCGCTGACAAGCTGTCGTACTATGCGAAGGAAGCAAACGATCCGTCGCTCGAACCGGCACCGTTGCTGAAGAAGCTGGCCGATCAGAACGCGAAATTCACCTGAGTTGTTGGCCTCGGAGCGGGCGAATGCCTTCCCGCTCTGAGGCTGACCTTCCTGTCGGCGGGTAAGCCGCCGTTATTGTCGGCTTCCGGGCGGCAAATCTGGTGGATCGAGACACCGGTCGGCAACACGGGATCGACCCGATACAGGGCCGGTCATGCCATGAATCACAAAAGCTGGCTCCAGCCTTTGTCGGACTATCGCGAACGTAAGAGCCGGGATAACTGCCGGCGAACGACCCCCAGCATCGTTTCAGAAGCCGTCGGCTTCGCGTCTTTCAAAGCTCGCGAAATAGCCAGCGCTCCAACAAGCGCGGCGACAGCGAAAAGCGAGAGATCTCGGGATTCCGAGTTTGATCTGCCGGTAGCCCTCAGCTCGTTTTTGACCAGTTCCACAAAGCCGTCGAATCCGGCGGCGAACTCCTCTTGGACGGCGCCGTCTTGCTGAGAAATTTGCGAGACCAGCGCGGCTATTGGACAGCCGCTCTCCGGGGAATCCCGGTGCTGCAGCGACAAATATTGGCTCAGCAAGTCGTCAAGCGACAACTTGGAAAAGTCCGAATGGCATTGGCGGAAGCCCTCCTCGAGAGCTTCCGACGAGAGCGCGTCTTTCGAGGAAAAATGACTGTAGAGCGCCCCATGGGTAAGGCCCGCAGCTTTGGCGACCTCCCCCACCGTCATCGCTCCAAAACCGCCCTTTCGCATATGCCTGGAGGCGACATCGAGGATTGAAGCTCGGTTTTCGGCCGCCTGGGCCTTGGACACTTTCATTCTTTGCTGGCTCGGGCGTTGATGGGGACCTTGACATCCATAGATTACGTACGCAATTAAGCCATTCATTGCAAACGCAATGAATATGAGAAGCGCTGGCCCGAGCGGTTGTTGATTGCCGGCAATTACAGGGACTTTGGAGATCGAGAATGAAGGTTGAAGGTTCAGTTGCCCTGGTGACTGGTGCGAACCGAGGAATCGGGCGAGCTCTCGTCGAGGAGTTGCTCAGACGTGGCGCATCGAAAGTCTACGCCGGAGTGCGCGACGTCAGTTCGGCAGAGGCATTATTCAAGGACGACCGGCGCTTGATCGCGCTCCAGCTGGACGTCAGCAAGCCCGACCAGGTCGCCAAGGCAGCGGCGGCGGCATCCGATGTGACCCTGCTCGTGAACAATGCAGGATTTCTCGGAGGCCACGGCGCACTGTCCGTGAGCGATCTTGCACTGGCGCGTCAAGAGATGGAAGTAAACTACTTTGGACCTCTGGCCCTTGCCCAGGCATTCAAGAATACGCCCGCGCTGAAGGGCGGCGCAGTAATCAACATTCTGAGCTTCCTGGCCCTCGCGACCATTCCACAAGCAGGGACCTATTCGGCCTCGAAGGCGGCGGCACTCTCGTTGACGCGGGTCCTGCGAGCGGAACTGAAGAGCCGTGGATCTCAAGTCCTGGCGGTATTGCCGGTGCAGGTTGATACACCGCTCGGAAAGTCCATGCCGGATCCGAAGCTGACGCCTAACGAAGTCGCGGTCCACACCCTGAACGCCCTGGAAGCGGGGCAAGACGAGGTTTATCCGGGTGCGCTCTCCGAAGGTGCCGCTGCCGCGTTCAAGGCGGACCCGGCGGGATTGCAGGCGAAGTTGGCTGCCATGGTCCACGCCATCGATTAAACCGCAATGGGCGGCTTCGGGGCTGAAACGACCCCGACCGCCCATTTTTCACTGATAGTTACTTGAAATTTCGTAGCTACTCTGGCAGCTTGGGGGCTGCGTAGCTTGCCAGGGGTAGAGCGCTGCTCCCTATCACAGGTGAGAGCGCCGCCTCGTCGCCGGAGAAAAAATTCGAGAAGAACCGATACTGCTGACGCACGCTCGGGATCTCGCCTCACTCCGGCAATAGACCATCTAGTCATCAAGAATCGGGTCCTGACATGCGCCGAATAGTAGTCACAGGAATGGGGCTGGTGTCTCCGCTCGGCTGCGGTACGGAGGTGGCGTGGTCCCGGCTGCTTGCCGGCAAGTCCGGGCTGACCATCCTGCCGGAGTGGGCTTCCTCGCTGCCGGGGAGAGTTGCCGGGCTAGTGCCGACCAAAGACGATGATTTCGATGGCGGCTTCGATCCCGATCGGACCATCCCGCCCAAGGAACAGCGGAAAATGGATCGGTTCATTCAGTTCGCGTTGGTGGCGGCTGCGGAGGCAGTCAAGCAGGCCGGCTGGTCCCCTGCGGACGAACGCTCTCAGGAGCGGACAGCGACGATCATCGCTTCTGGAATTGGCGGATTTCCGGCCATCGTCGAAGCGGTACGGACCACCGATCAACGTGGCATCCGCCGTCTGTCACCGTTCACCGTGCCATCCTTTCTGGCAAATCTCGCCGCCGGACACGTTTCGATACAGTACGGCTTCAAAGGGCCAATCGGCGCCCCCGTAACGGCGTGCGCCGCCAGCGTACAGGCGATCGGCGACGCGGCTCGATTGATCCGCGCGGGTGAGGCCGACGTCGCGATCTGCGGAGGCGCCGAAGCTTGCATCGATCTCGTCAGTCTTGGAGGGTTCGCAGCGGCCCGCGCAATCTCCACCCACTTCAACGACAAGCCCTCGCAGGCGTCCCGACCGTTCGATCGGGATCGCGACGGCTTCGTCATGGGCGAAGGAGCTGGAATTTTGGTAATTGAAGAGTTCGAGCACGCTAGAGCGCGCGGGGTCCGGCCGATCGCCGAACTCGTCGGCTATGGAACTTCAGCTGACGCGCATCATATCACGTCAGGTCCCGAGGACGGCTCAGGCGCCCGGCGAGCTATGGAAGCGGCCTTGCGGCAGGCAAACCTTCATCCGCGCAACGTGCAGCATCTCAATGCCCACTCGACCTCGACTCCAGTCGGCGACAACTCCGAGCTGGCGGCCATCAAATCCGTTTTCGGAACCCATGGCGGCATCGCCGTCAGCGCGACAAAATCGGCAACCGGTCATTTGCTGGGCGCTGCAGGGGGCGCCGAGGCTATCTTCTCGATCCTCGCCGTCCGAGACCAGGTAGCCCCTCCTACCCTCAATCTGGAAAATCCAGACGAGGCAGCGGAAGGCGTCGATCTCGTCGGACCCAAGGCTCGAAATATGGCGATGGATCACGTGATCTCGAATGGCTTTGGATTTGGCGGCGTGAACGCCAGCGTCATCTTCAAGCGCTGGTAGGGTGACCTGCACGCACTTCTCTTTGCTGGGTTCTAGCCGGCCAGCTCCGGTCTAATGCGTCAATTCCTTGGTCGCTGCTTCCAGACCCTCGATGGTGATCGGGTACATCCGGTTGGCGAAGATGCGTTTGATGATGGTGGTCGATTCTGAATAGTCCCAATGCTTCTGAGCGACCGGGTTCAACCACACCGAATGCGGATAGGTGCGGATGATGCGGTCGAGCCAGATCGAGCCCGGCTCTTCGTTGACGTGCTCGACCGAGCCGCCGGGCACCATGATCTCGTAAGGCGACATCGAGGCGTCGCCGACGAACACGACCTTGTAGTCGTGCGGGTATTTGTGCAGCACGTCCCAGGTCGGCGTGCGGTCGGTGAAGCGGCGCTTGTTCTGCTTCCACACGCCTTCATAGAGGCAGTTGTGGAAGTAGAAATACTCCATGTGCTTGAACTCGCTCTTCGCCGCCGAGAACAGCTCCTCGACCTGCTCGATATGCGCGTCCATGGAGCCGCCGATGTCGAAGAACACCAAGAGCTTCACCGCATTGCGCCGCTCGGGGCGCATGTGCACGTCGAGATAGCCGTGATTGGCGGTCTCGCGGATCGTGGTGTCGAGATCGAGCTCGTCAGGCGCGCCGGCGCGCGCGAACTTGCGCAGGCGGCGTAGCGCCACCTTGATGTTGCGGATGCCGAGCTCGACGTTGCCGTCGAGGTCCTTGAACTCGCGCTTGTCCCACACCTTCACGGCGCGGTTGTTGCGGTTCTTCTCCTGGCCGATGCGGACGCCTTCGGGATTGTAGCCGTGGGCGCCGAACGGCGAGGTGCCGGCGGTGCCGATCCACTTCGAGCCGCCCTGGTGGCGGCCCTTCTGCTCCTCGAGGCGCTTCTTCAGGGTCTCCATGAGCTTGTCCCAGCCCATGGCCTCGATCTGCTTCTTCTCTTCTTCAGTGAGGTATTTCTCGGCGAGCTTCTTCAGCCACTCCTCGGGGATCTCCGCCTTTTCCATGGCGTCGAGCAGGTTTTCCAGCCCCTTGAACACCGTGCCGAAGACGCGGTCGAACTTGTCGAGGTTGCGCTCGTCCTTCACCAACGCGGTGCGCGACAGATAGTAGAAATTCTCGACCGAATAGTCAGCAAGGTCGGCGTCGAGCGCCTCCACCAGCGTGAGGTATTCGCGCAGCGTCACGGGGACCTGCGCGTCGCGCAGAGAGGTGAAGAATTGCAGCAACATGATAGATGGACCATCCTAGTATCCGGGCAAAACTATCCCGGATCTTGGCGCGCCCGATCGACAAACGAGAATAAGTACACTTCATCGGTGAATAGCCCCGCGCATTGATTCTTGCTCCGACAATAGTCGATCAATTGTCCTGAATGAGTAAGGCACAAAGCATTTGAATCATGCGACTTTAACCACGTTGGGCTGCGCTCGGGCAGATCACCGCAACTTGTCGACTTTGCACGCGAGTCACTCCATGAACATGCGCGGCTGTTGGAAGTGGCCGAGTGGCCGAAGACTTGATTCCCCTGTAAAACTGCCGCTATTCAGATCATACCTTGCGTACTACCCGCTCCAACAAAACTGATGGTCATGAAATTCACTGGGACGAAGAACTACGTCGCAACCGACGATCTCAAAGTGGCCGTCAATGCCTCGATCGTGCTGCAGCGCCCCCTCCTCATCAAGGGCGAACCGGGCACCGGCAAGACTGTGCTGGCCGAGGAAGTGGCCAAAGCGCTGAACGCGCCGCTGCTGACCTGGCACATCAAGTCCACCACCAAGGCACAGCAGGGCCTCTACGAATACGATGCGGTATCGCGGCTGCGCGATAGCCAACTCGGCGACAGCAGGGTCTCCGACATCAACAATTACATCAAGCGCGGCAAGCTGTGGGAGGCCTTCACCGCCGAGCAGCGCCCGGTGCTGCTGATCGACGAGATCGACAAGGCCGACATCGAATTCCCGAACGACCTCCTGCTCGAGCTCGACCGCATGGAATTCCATGTCTACGAGACCGGCGAGACCATCAAGGCGAAGCAGCGCCCGATCATGATGATCACCTCGAACAACGAGAAGGAGCTGCCGGACGCTTTTCTCCGCCGCTGCTTCTTCCACTACATCAAGTTCCCCGACGCCGACACCATGGGCCGCATCGTCGACGTCCACTTCCCCGGCATCAAGAAGCGCCTGGTCGAAGAAGCGCTGCGCATCTTCTTCGAGGTGCGCGAGGTGCCCGGCCTGAAGAAGAAGCCGTCCACGTCCGAGCTTCTCGACTGGCTCAAGCTGCTGCTCAATGAGGACATGAGCGTCGAGCAGCTGCGCGAGAGGGATCCGCGCAAGCTGATCCCGCCGCTGCACGGCGCGCTGCTCAAGAACGAGCAGGACGTGCACCTGTTCGAGCGGCTGGCGTTCCTCGGCCGGCGAGAGGTCTAACCCTTCAAGAATTCGATATTGGCCGTCGGCCGGAGTTCTTGATATTCAGGTCTCCGATTATTCTGACCGGAGTCGATTAGATGGGCCACTCCCAAGCGGACAAAGCGAAAAGTCGGGAGCGTATTCTGGATGCCGCCGCAGTCCAGATCCGAGAGCTGGGATTGGACGGCCTCAGCATTGCCGAGCTCATGAAATCGGCAAAGCTGACGCACGGCGGGTTTTACGGGCATTTTGACTCGCGCAGTGAGTTGATCTCCGATGCTTTGGCAAAGGCTCTTTCGGAAGGCGGCCCAGAATCAGCGCGCCTGGGAAGCACGAACGGTCCGCGGAGCCTCAAAGCGCTGCTAAACACCTATCTCAGCAAGGCGCACCGAGACGATCGGAGTGTGGGATGTGCGGTAGCGGCGCTGGCTGGAGACGTTGCGCGAAGCGATCGAAGAACGCGCGACGTCATGACGAGCTATCTCTCCCAGCACTTCGACAAAGTAGCTAACCTAGTGGAAGGCGATCACCCCGACGAATCCGCCATTGCCATCGTCTGCACGATGGTCGGAGCGGTCGCCCTTTCGCGAGTCGCGAGAGATCGTCCGATGTCTGACAAGATATTGCGCGCGGCCCAACGAAGCATTCTCGATCTTGTGGAAAGTCGCGAGACAGCTGAAAAATAGCGGCCCGAAGGAAAGAAAAGGACGACGATGAAGCTCTACGATTTCGGACCTGCGGCGAGCGCTCAACGCGTTCGTGTCTTCCTGGCCGAGAAAGGTCTCGAGCTGCCAACCGAACAACTGAACGTCCGGGAAGGGGCGCAGTTCACCCCCGCCCTCACCGAGATGAATCCGTTTCACTGCGTCCCCTTCTTGGAATTGGACGACGGCACGGTCATCGCGGAGTCCCTGTCGATTTGCCGCTATCTCGAAGAAATATACCCGCAACCGGCTCTTTTTGGGCGCACGAGCAGCGAGCGCGCCGTGGTCGACATGTGGTTGCGGCGGTTCGAACTGGATGGCCTTATTCCGATGCTGCACGCCGTCCGCAATTCCTTGCCGATTTTCGCCGGTCGAGTTGTGCCGGGCACGCGGAATGACCTGCCGCAATTGCCCGCGCTGGTCACTCGTGGGCGCGAAATGATGGAAATATTTCTCGGTCGCGTGGAGCCGTACATGGCCAAGAACGCATTCGTCGCCGGCCCCCAATTCAGCGTCGCCGATATCACCGGCTTCTTCGCCATACGCTCGGCCAACGCGCTGAACATGGATATTGGCGCGCGCTATCCTGCCGTCGCGACCTGGTTTGCCAAAGTTTCGGCGCGCCCGTCTTTCCAGCTCTGAGGAGGCCCATATGAAAAATCCAGTTTGCATCGTCACCGGGGTCGGTCCTGAGCACGGCACGGGCGCGGAGATCGCCAGGCGTTTCAGCGAGGGCGGCTATCGGGTCGCGATGATAGCCCGCAATGCGGAGAACCTCCGCAATTTGGCATCGAAGTACGAGGGCGCGCGCGCCTTTCCTTGCGATGTCGGTGATCTCAAAGCGTTGGTCCAGACGCTCGCCCTCATCAGGACCGAGATGGGGGCTCCCCAAGTCGTCGTTCACAACGCCCTGCGTGCAACGCGGGGAAGCATCCTTGCCATGGACCCCGACGATCTGGAGAAGAACTTCCGGGTCAATACCACCGCGCTGCTCCATCTCTCCCGCGAGACTATTCCGCAGATGCTGGCGGCCGGGAAAGGCGCAATCCTGGTAACTGGCAACACGTCCGCCTTTCGTGGAAAGGCCAACTGGGGATTCTTCGCTTCAACGAAAGCGGCCCAGCGCATTTTGGCCGAATCAATGGCGCGTGAATTCGGGCCGAAGGGAATTCATGTCGCCTATTTCATGATCGACGCAGCGATCGACACTCCCCGCACCCGCCCGGTTCTGGCGGCGGACAAGCCCGACGATTTCTTCGCAAAGCCTACCGCCATAGCGGAGGAGATGTTTCGGGTCGCCCACCAGGACCGGTCGACCTGGTCTTTCCTTGTCGAACTACGCCCGTTCGGCGAGGCCTGGTAAGGCTCACCGAACTGGATCAAGCAACCCGCTGCAGTCGCTTCTGAGCCGACCTCTGACCGACAAACCACGATTTGGTGTCAGTCAATTCCGCTTCCAGAAAGCGCCAGACCTGCTTGGTCATCTTTCTGAGGTCGCTTTCGCGGCGGCGGAGCAGCCATAAATCCAAAATGGCCGCCTCGTCCGGAAGCACACGCACCAAGCCTTCAGCCAAGGCAAACGGCACCGGCAGAAATGCCAAGCCGAGACCTTCCGCCGTCGCAGCGAAATGATTGACGACCGGCACGAGCTTCAATGTACTCCGGGCGTTCGCAGCCGAATTGAAGGCCGTCAACAACGAGATATGGCTCGTCCGTTCGTTGTGAAGCCTCCCGTACTCGGCCGTGCTTCCGATCAATTCATGGTCGACCAGCTCGTTCAGGGACCTCGGTGCACCACGTTCCGCCAAATAGCTGTCAGATGCAAACAAACCGAAGGCGATGGTTCCGACGCGGCGACCGATGAGTTCGCTGTCACCCGGATGTCCTATCCGAATGACCAGATCGAGATCACTGGTGGCAAGGTTCTGCTGCTCGACAGTGGAATTGATCTCAAGTCGGATCTGAGGACTCAGGGCGCGCAACTTCTTGACGCGAGGCAGCAGCCAGTGCTTGGTCAGGCCTTCGGTTGCGGAGATCTTGACGGCGGTCGAACGATGGCCGACCCGCAGGGACAGATCCCGGTGAAACTCCTCGAAAGAACGAACCATCTCTTCCGCCGAGCGGAGAAGGTCCTGTCCCTCCTGGGTAAGTTTCACTCCGGACGAGACCCGAAAGAAAAGCGGCGCACCGATATTCCGCTCTAACTCCTTCAAGCGCCTGCTGAGAGTCGGCTGGCTCATGCCCAAGTCCCGGGCGGCCCTGTTGACGCTGCCGGTTCCCGCCACCGAAAAGAAGAGCCTGAACAGATCCCAATTGGTTTCGGTCAAGCGAGGTTTGTGTTGGCTACTACCAGTCGCCCCCAACCCCGTGTTGCGCGGCTCCGCTTCGGAGAAAGGTCCGCCGCGCGCAGCTTCGCCACTCACCACGTTCTCCATTTCCACCCCTTCGAGACACGTGCGAGCGGAGCTAAATGACGCTCGTCATCTTTTACTCAGGATGATGCTTATCATGCAAAACGTCAAGCGGCGGATTAAGCACAGATCGGTTGAAACGAACAATTGAACACACGTTCAATGCATGTTCTCGCGGTTGTGAGGGTTGTGAACAGGACATACCGGCTGCGTAACCTCGGCTCTGTCCTGTTTGCGCTAGAGAGGCGAATTCGCCTCTCGTGGTGATCCATTCTGCCCGGCAAGCTTCGCAAGAACCCGTGCACCTATCGGACGAGTTGTCTGAGAAATCCGCTACATCGCCTTGACGATGCTCTCGGTGACCTTCTTGGCGTCGCCGAGCAGCATCATGGTGTTGTCGCGATAGAACAGCGGGTTATCGATGCCGGCATAACCGGACGCCAGAGAGCGCTTGATGAACATCA